>NZ_JBICKJ010000037.1:0-975 GCF_043104125.1 Pseudomonas sp. xss_4 | reverse complement strand
ATTTCGCCGTTATACAGGTCCATCAACGGCGAAAGAAACAGCTTCTGCCCCTTTACCTTGAACTCTGTCACGTCGGTTGCCCATTTCTGATTAGGGGCTCCTGCCTTGAATTCTCGTCTGAGCAGATCAGGCGCAACCAGTCCCTCTGAGCCTCGGTACGAGCGATATTTCTTCGCCCTGACCAGCGACTGGAGACCCATCAGCTGCATCAGTCGCTGCACCTTCTTGTGATTAATCATCCGACCGTTGTGCTTGAGGGTCTCAGTAATCCGGCGATAGCCATACCGTCCCTTATGCTCGTGATAGACGTTGTTGATACTCTCTTTCAAAGCCGCATGCTTGTCAGTCAACAACACCTTGCTTTGGTAATAAAAGGTACTACGTGCAAGCCCGGCAGCACGTAACAGCAGAGCGAGTCGATGCCCGTGCCTCAATCCCTGGACAGCCTTCGTTTTCTCGCCTGCGCAGTGCGAGGGTCCGCTTGGATCAAGGCATCGAGCTTTTTTAGATAAGCATTCTCCGCACGCAGGTATTCCAGCTCTTCGAGCATTTGCTCGGGTGTCAGGTCGCTATCCGAAGCGGCAGGAGGACTTGCGCTTGTTTTTTTCGATGGCTTACGGGGCATGCTCAACTCTCGGGTATGATGCGGATGAAGTGCTTCAACTCCGCCTTGATCATACAGCCTTTTCCACTGCCTGATGCTACTTGGACCACGGATATCAAACTGGATGCAGGCTTGCTGGGCAGACAATCCTTCTTGCTCAATACACTGCAAAACCTTCAATTTGAACTGGGCATCGTAGCGGCTGTACTTGGCACTTAAACCGGCTGCGCCGTGTTTTTCATAGCCCTTTACCCACCGACGTAGCATCGATGGGCTGAGGTCATGCTTTAGCGCCACTTCATGAATGCTAGGAGCAGAAAGGCACTCTTCGATGAGTGCCTGTTTGAGCGCCAGGTTGTATTTCGTCATGG
>NZ_JBICKJ010000036.1:0-9318 GCF_043104125.1 Pseudomonas sp. xss_4 | reverse complement strand
AGGCGCTCGTCCTGGAGGTTGAGCAGTTCGCCCACGTCGTACTGGATCAGGTGGCGCGACGGGTCGGGCAGCGCATGTTGCTGGTCGTGCAGGTGGACGGATACCCGGTAGGGGCCGATGTGCAGGATGTCGCCTTCGGCCAGGCGGGCGCTGACGTGCAGGCCCAGGGCGGCATCGCTGCCGTTCAGGCGCATGTGGCCCGAGCGGTCGACGACGCAGAACAGGCCCTCGTCGAGCACGATTTCGCAGTGGACGGGATGGATGCGCTCGCGGTTGTCGCTGAGCAGCCAGTCGGTGCCGTGGCTGCCGATGGTGCCGCCGGCGGCGTCGAAGCCGTAGTTGGGCGCGCAGCCCTGGCGCAGTATCTGCGGGTTGACGACGACCAGGGCGATGCGTGGCGCATTGGCGGGCCGGTTCATGAGCGCACCCTGATGCGGACGGTGGATTGGCTGCGCAGGCTCTGGCGATCCATGAAGCTCGTCCAGCCCAGATGGGTGCCGTTGCTGCGCTTGAGGTTGAACGGCGGTACTTCTTCCTGACGCAGCCCCAGCTCCAGGTCGTAGGCGGTCGGGTCGGGCAGCAGGAAGTCGATCAGTTTGCGCAGCCGGGCGAAGTTCTCGCCGCTGGGCAGGAACTGGCGGAAGCGCTCCTGATTCAGATCGCGGATGACCAGGGTGAACTTGCTGGCGCGTGTGCGCACCCGGCCGCCGAGGACGAAATTGTCGCCCAGGGTGCCGTTGCGTTTGCCCAGCGCCAGGCGCTGGGGCTGCGGGATGTCCATGTAGCGTTGCTCGAATTCGCGGAGGCTGACGTCGGTGAGGTCGAAGCAGTGGGCGATGATGCCCGAGACGACGGTGGGCGAGCGGCTGCGGCTGGCAATCATCCCCACGAAGCTCAGCAACCGGCTCCAAGGCAGCGGTGTGGCGCCGCGCAGGGCGGCGTCATCCAGACCGATCATGGCGAAGATGTAACGAGAGAAGCCGTCAGTGGCGCCTGGTTGGAAGCGCCGGTAGTAGCGGTACCTGGGCCAGCTCTAATGCAACAGGGTATGCAGGCGATGGTTGAAGAAATTGAAGTAGGCCAGGCGTACACCGATGCCCTGCGCATGCTCATAGGCCACTTCGTCAAGGTAATAGCTGGGCAGCGGCGAATAGGTGCCATGCAAGCCAAAAAAGTGGTTTGAATGTGGTAACGATCCTCTCCAATCTCCCCAGTGTGCTCAGCACTGAGTACATCGGCGATGGGGAGTGACAGTTTCGGAGAGACTTCGAGTCGCAAGCGTCTTCGGGTTTGTGGGGAAGGGGAGCGTTGCTCAAGATCATCGCCGTGTACCTGGTAAATCAACTCCAGAAGCTGGAAGTCCGAGTACTGATGGGCCTTTGGCAACATGCAGTCCACAAGCAGCACGGACTTTTTGTCTAATTCATCGCCCATGTCAAATCCTCAGAGAACGGGATGGTTTCTATATGAGGGGTAGATTTGTAGGGATAATTACCGGTTAGTAGGCGTTGATCAAACAGGCGCTATTCGGCAGTTGTGTCCAAAAGAAAACCATGCAATGAAGAAGGGCTTCCAGTCGAGGCGCGAAGTGTAAGCAGATGTTTTTAGAAAGTTGGTTATCGCTCTGTCGCGCAGCCCACCGCATTTTTCTGTTCGAAATAAGTCTGGCGCGTGGGATGTTCAGTCGTGCTGGTTGCTGCCGCTAATTCCGAGCAATGCGGTGGGGCAATGCAGAATTTCGAGTTAAATGCTCGGTTACGGCGGGCTCAGCGGCTAGGCTCTGTCTGAAATCCCAAGAAACTGAAATGTGGCCCCGGAACAGCCCGGGTTCGGTACAGTCGCCGACCATCTACGGAAAGGAATTCTGTGATGGCAAAGCGTTATGAGCTCTCTGATGAAGCGTCGGAGGTGGTCGCCGATCTCTTTACGGCAGTCCACGTCAGGGGCAGGTCCCGCAGCAGTGATCGCTTGATGCTCGATGGTGTTCTCTGGGTGCTCTGCTCAGGAGCAGCCTGGCGAGATATGCCCGAGCGTTTCGGGTCTTGGGCGACTGTCCATCACCGCTTCCGAGTCTGGCGAAACTGCGGAACGTTCGATCAGATGCTCAGACGATTGCACCTCAGACTCAATGACAAAGGCTTGATTGATCCCCACACCTGGATGATCGATTCGACCGCTGTTAGAGCAACCCGTGCTTCATCTGGAGCGCGGAAAAAAGGGGGCCTGACGAGCCTGCCGATCACGCTCTAGGCCGAAGTCGTGGCGGCCTGACAACCAAAATCCACATGCTCTGCGACGCCAGCGGGATACCGTTGCGCTTTCTCCTCTCTGGCGGTCAAGCCAGTGACATCAGCTACGCCCAACTACTGCTGGACGAGGTCAGCATTCCATCGAGCCAACGTGGCCGCCCGCGCAAGCGCTGTAAGTGGCTACTTGCCGACAAGGGCTACGACGCCGAAGCGCTACGCCGCTACTGCGACCAATATCGAGTGCAGCCCGTCATCCCGTTGCGCTCGATGAAGCGCAAGCCCAAGCCTGGCTTACCCAGACTGTTCGACCGGCCCAAATACCGACAGCGCAACATCATCGAACGCATGTTTGGCTGGTTGAAAGAGAACCGCCGGATCGCACGCGCTTCGACAAGCTCGCAAAAAGTTACGCCGCGATGGTTTCGCTGGCTTGTGTCCTGCGGTATATGCGACGGCTTTTTTCAGACAGAGCCTAGCGCAGTTCAAGGTGTAATGCTCGCCTTGCGATTTAATCTATATAAAATACAGAGAATTGCAGCAGGCCCGATAAGCAAGCCGTCTTCGGAGCGAGTTGCCATTTAATGGCAGCGTTGCTCTGCAGGCGGTTTTTCTTTCGGGTCGGTATAACCATGTGAGCATGTAAAGGAGCATTGATTGGACGCGTTTATTGCCTGGATAAATAACCCGCTTGTACAAAGCGCTGTTATATCCCCACTTATCGGCGCCATATTGGGGCTGCTATTTGGCGGATTCAACAACACCCCTTCGCCTGCGGCACCTGTCACAGTGCAGCAGACCGTTATCACCTTCAGGCAAACGGTCGTGGTGAATCAAAGCCGGGGAACATCCTCTTCTTCGGACGACGTATGGGCTTACCTTGGCGCTCTGTTCATTGTCGTGGCCGTTGTCATCTGGGGGTATAGCCGTTACGCCAGTGAAATCCTGCACTATTGGCTGAGTGGGGTGTTTTCCTGCACGGCGTTTATCCTGGCGGCTGGTTTGGCCTCTGCCATCCGGGGGCAATACAACAGCGCGGAATGGGGCTGGTACATCTTCACGCCCCTGGTTGCAGTGGGCGCCTCTATCTACCTGACCGAACTGGCGCAGGCAGGCATTATTGCCGGCGCCCGTGAGGCTGCTTTCCGCTACGGGATTATCGATTACTATTTTGATGTACTGGAGGACGAGCATCGGATTTGGATACTGTCCCAGCTCTTCGGAGTCGTGATGGGGGTTGGCGCAACGCTTGCTGCGGCGCTTCGGTCACTGCATTACCTCGCCTTGATGAATCAGCGGGCCAGCGGTGCACTGTCTTCGGTCTGGTTTGCCTTGGCGCGGTATACCCGGTTTTCCGCACGGGCCGGCGGCGTTGTGCTGCTGATCATGCTGCTTGGCGGGGCCTACTTCATGCTCTCAGGCCTGGCGTATGAACTGTGGATGCGACGAGGCTAGCCAGCGACTGCCCGGCGACTAGCGTCCCACATACAGCGTGACGATCTGGTGCCGTTCATGGCCCAGTTCATGGCTGATGATCTGGCGAGCCTGCCTATCGATCTGGCGCTGGGCCGGGGTTAGCTCACGCGCGGTTGGCCCGCCCGCAGCCGGCGCCTGCCAGCCGGTCAGCGCCTCATATCTTGCCTGGGCGTAATGATGGCGCAGGCCATGCATGTTGCTCAGCCCTGCCGCCTTGCACTGGCCGTCATACACATGTTGCTGCTGGATGTAGGACTTGTTTGCCGGGATCAGCGAACTGGCCCTGGCCAGTGTCCGCGCCGCATCGAGCACCGCCCGTTGCTGCGGCGTCGTAATGGGGACGCTGCGCGGTTTGCCGCCTTTCGTCCATGAGCCTTTGAGCGCGATGTGATCGCCCCGGTCGGCCCAGGTCGGCTGGAACTTGATGCACTCCTGGCGGCGCAGCCCGAAGGCGGCTTGCAGGCGCAGGCTCATCTGCACGTGCGGATCGCGGATGGCATCCAGGCGTTCATCCAGAGTCTGCGCCTTGCTCTGGTTGCTGCTGTACTTCGGCTCGGGAATGCCGAGCTGGCGATTGTCGGCAGGTAGCAGGCCGGCCTTGCCGATTTTCTCGGCCCACCAGCGCAAGTGACTCAGGCGGTTCTTCAGGGTTCCGGTCGAGAGCCCCTGTGCCTGCCACTGGTTGAGCAGCGTATTGACGTGATTGCCCTTGAGCGAACGGGCCTGCATCTGGTTGAACCCGGCATCACGCAACTGGCGGGCCATCAGCGTCAGCGAGCGCTGCCGGTCAGCCTGCGTGGCAAAGCTGCCGTCACGGTTGCGTCGGCACAGCTGTATCAGCGTCCAGGTCAAATCGTCCATCGTCTGCCTCCTGTGTGCCGGGTGTCGCGTCATGCTGAGAACTTGATCGGTTAGTGTTGTTGCCAACTCGCTATCGCGAGATCCCCGAAGGGCGAAGGGCTGGGTGCTCAGCGCACCCCTTGCCTCGGCATGAGGCGTCCACCTTGCTTCCTGTGGGAAGGCCGGGCGGCATGTCAGCGTGCGTAGTGCATGGATAAACCTCCTGTGGATGGGATAAAGGAAAGCTCTCGGCTGATGACGACAGCGGGCATGGGACAGACAGGCAGCAGGACGCTGCGGCGGATGGGACGACGCCGAATGGCTGGGAGATAAAAGTGGCTCACCCTGTGGCAGGGGCGGTGCGCAAATGGGCCTGGCGCGCCTGGGGTGGCTTCATCCTTGCGGACAGGCACTTGCAGAAGCCGGTGCCTTTGGGTGGCCGGATGGGTACGGCTGCGCAATGACGGCGCATGGACGCTGCGCCAGCATGTCCGGCATTACACCTGCCGGCAGGTCAGTGCGGGGTCAGTATCGCGGGGCATCATCATGTGCGACAGCGACAATAGGATGCTGCCCCAGCCCGTATTGTTGCGGCGGTTCGCGGTGTCGTCACTGCGGTGTGCAGTGACGACACCAGCAGGCCCCGGAGGTCGTTCTGGCGCAGGAAATGACTTGGCCGACGCGGTAGAGGCAACGCCTTCCTGCCATCTGCAGCAGCCACGGCATGCCGCCTGTGCGCTTCGCCACTGACGCGGCCTGCGGCCTTGTCGGCTGCCTGATCCGCCAGGACAGAGGCCGTCCTGACGGCTCAGGCAGCTTGCAGTGGATGGGGCAGCCGCGCTGACTGCAACCACCGGATCGCCGAACCGTCATGCAGGCCCGGGCCGCCATCCCTTGCCCTGCAGAAAGCGGGTGGTCAGCTCGCCGGCATTCGCAGGCCTGTTCAACATGTTGCGGATGTTGGCAATGTGCGCCCTGACCAACTCCGGGTCGGCGGGCTTGAACTCGGGGGCTGGCGTTGAGGATGGAGACGGGGTGACGGCGGGTTTTGCCGCAACGGCCGGACAGGCAGGCTGGCGCAGCTTGCGGCCAGCCCAAAAGCGGAACTCCCCGGCCAGCACCCGCTTGATCAACCCGAAGAAATAGGCGATCACGTTGTGCACCGTGCCGCTCTGGCTGCGGGCCTGCAGCTCGTCGAGCACATCCTGGCGCTGAGCCTCGGGCAGGCGCCGCAAGGCCACGACCACATCCTGCTGCTGCCGTGGGGCAAGCCGGCCCAGGCAGGGAGGCAATGCAGGCGGGTTATCCCCAGCCCCCTCTTCGCGCGCGCGGTACGTACGTTTTTTATACTTATACATACTATACGTAGGGTCGGCACCTTCCGTTACGGCAGCCATCGTCGTGTTCTGTGGCGGAACCGAAGTGCACTGAGCAGACGGGATGTCGGCCGGGTGTTCCGGCGACGGTGCGGTCGTGGATTCGTCGGAAGCCCTCGGAGTCGTCGGGCCTGCGTCGTCGGAGTCATCACCGCCGGACGAGGCGTTTGCCTGTGCGGCCTGGATATGCGCGGCCACACGCGCCACCTGGTTGTTCCCCGTGGCCTCGCGCAGCAACTGCGGCAGCGTCGGGGCAAGGGCGCAGGCCTGGGCGAAGTGGTGTGAATGGTCATGCACTTGATACTGCTCGCTCAGGACATGGCCGGTCAGCGGGTCGCGCTGCTGACCGGCCAGGCTGATCCAGCCAGTCAGGCGCAGTACCACCAGGACGCGCCAAGTCGTTTCATGGCCGGCTTTCTGGCCGAGCGGAATAGAGGTGAGGTAGCGGCGCAACTGCCCGAGGCTGGCAAGCGAACTGATACCGTCAGGGGCACGCAGCATGCGCAGCATCTGCCAGCCATTGCGCTCCAGTGGCGTGAGGCGGGCATCGAGCATCAGGGCGGTCGGGGTGGCGAACTTGGTGTTGTGCGTGTGTGCAGGCGTTTGCGGGATCGTCATGAGCATTTCTCCGGTGTCGGGGGCTGGTTGGCCGGTGTTCCTATCTCACCGGAGACCTGAACGGGTGTCAGGCGACAATGCGTTCTGTGGCGTCACCGCATTGCCGGCAACTGACGACCGTGGGCCTGCCTGTCACGTGTATTGCGGGGTGTACAGCGGCGCGATGGGCGGATGCGGGCGCTGCCGGGCTTGCCAGAGCGACCAGGCCTGCTGTTCGGCCAGATACTGGCGTGCTGTGCCCAGACCGGCCAGCTCCAGTCGGTGGGCCAGGTCGGCATGGATAGGCGTCCGGCCATTGAGTACCGACCGCAACTGACGGCTTGAATAGCCCAGGTGCGCTGCCAGGGCATCGAGATTCATGCCCAGCGCCGGAAGCACATCAAGGCGCAGTGCCTCGCCTGGATGGGGTGGGTTGTGCATAGTAGAAGCTCTCCTCTAGCAGCCGGTTATGCTTTGTTGTAGTGCTCTGCACAGGATGATGAGACAGTGCAGCCGCAGGCGAGCTGCGCGGGCTCGAACACCATGGGACGGCCATTCTGGATGGCCGTGCCGTCACCGCCCGAGACCAGCGGGTAGGTGCCCTTGCATTTCGGGCATTGCGCCTCGTCGCCGAGCAGGCACTGCGGGATGCCGTCCACGGGAAAGCCGCTGGCCTCGATCATCGTGCCGCCGCCGGAATGACTGTCTCCCAGGCGAATCGCGCCGCGTCCTGACATTTTTCTCTCCTTCGGTGCACGGCACCGTGCAGTTTTATTCGCTCTTGCAACCGAGCTGCTGGCGCATCTGTTCTTCCAGGGGTTCCGCTTGTTCTGCGGGCAGGTTGCGGAAAACGTTGTCCACGTTCTTGCAGCCTTTTGGCTGCAGGGGCTGCAAGGTATTGCCCTTCAGCAGCCCCCACCCGACGCTGAGAGCAAACGCAACCAGCACTGGCAGAATGACCCAGAGGAACATCTTGGCTCTGAGCCGATAGAACGTGCCCCACTCGCTTTCTTCTTCATTAGGTGCCCTGTTGCTGGCGGACGTCTGCCCCAGACTGGCAGATGATGGAGTGCCTGCAGTAACGGAAGGTGCATCGTTCGCTACAGGGGGTGGCGCGTCGCTGACACAGCGCTTGAAGTAGGCTGCTACCCGGGACTGGCCATAAACCGTTTCAGCCCGACGCCAATCGCCGGCGGACACCAGCAGCAACTCCAAGGTATCGCTGAAGCACCCGTCGCCCAGATAGCGGTAGACGAAAAAGTACTGGTCACCCAACAGGTGTTCAAGCTGCGCCAGATCCTGCTCGAACTCATCGTCTCCCATGTGGTGGTAAGACTGCACGATCTCCTCGCCTGCAAAGCGCACTTTCACCGTATCGCCATCATCATCGAAATCGGCGGTGAAGGCACTACCCAGCTTTTCTTCCAGCCACTCGACGATACCGAAGGTGCTTTCCTTGAAATCCAGGAAGTAGCCATAACTTGTGATCAAGGCGTTCACGTAATCGTCTACTGACGATGCCGCCTGATCCCCCGCGCGCTCGTTGAACTGCTGGATAAAGGCTTCGCGCACGGCATGTGCCTGCTCGTCGCCGGGGGCGGCGAATACAGCGGAGAATTGCTCCCACGTTGGAATTTGCATGGTATTGGTTCGCTCTCTATGTTTCCGCCGGCGCCGATGCTCGCCCGGCTTCCTCGATGGCGCGGGGGAAGCGCGGCTCGTAGCACAGCAGCAGGGACAGCCAGTGGCCGAAGGCGTGGATCAGGATCAGCGGCAGCATCAGGATGTTGAGCAGCACGAACACCCACAGGGCGCTGTTGCGCAGGAAGCGGGTGTCCAGGCCCCAGGCGGCCTTGAGGGACAGCCAGGGCCAGGGGAATTTGGGAATGAGTTTTTCAGGCGCCGGGGCGGCGGCGGGGCCGTCTTCCATATAGCGGCGGATATATTCCCAGAAGGCCAGCAGTTCGCTGGCGTTGCGGATGGGTTTGCCGACGAAGGCAACCTCTATGTCATCAGTGGGATTGCCTTCGAGATCGGTGCCGTCGCCTTTGTCCCAACTGAGCCACACAAAACCGCCTGTGCCTTCGAGTTCGGTCATGTTCTTTTCGACGATGATCTGGGCCTTGTCCCAGTCCATGATGCGGGTGCCGCCGATAAGGTTGGGACGCAGCAGGTAGACCTTGCGGGTAATGCGGTTGAAACGAATGATCAGGCGGCGGGCGGTGAAAGCCTCCAGAAATATATATCGGAAAGCATATTTATAGTAAATATATAAGGCGGAGATCGGGATTAATAGGGCGAAGCTCAGGACTGTAAAGTCAAAAGCCCCCACTGGCTCCCCATTTTTCGCATGGCCTGTTACTGCGAACTGAATAATGATCCATATCAGGCCGAACAGCATGCATAGGAGTATTGCTGCAGCACTGCCTATGGATAGTGTAATAAGTCCGCGCTTTTCATCATTGGGAGTGCGCACATCGATATGAGTATTGTTATAGGCATAGAGCGACTCGTTGTCATAAACCGATTTCGATACCGACTCCTGAACGCTTTCCGGCGCATTGAGTACAGGTTGCCCCGGCTGGCGTTGCTGATTTTTGGCTTCTTCTGCAATTTCTTCATAGGATTTCTGGCTCTTGGACCAATGAAACCCCCATTCAAATAAATACATTTAGAGTGTACTCCCTACTGCGCGCTGCATAATCTCTATCTCCTTCTCTTCCGTATCAGCGATGCCCTTGCTGCGATCCTTGCGGAAGGTGCTGTGGCTCAGGTAGCGCTGG
>NZ_JBICKJ010000035.1:0-1277 GCF_043104125.1 Pseudomonas sp. xss_4 | reverse complement strand
TCGCAGGCGGCGAGGCGATCCCAGGGGAACTGGATCTTCACACGGCCGAACTCGTCGCAGTAGATTTCCTCGCCCTCGGGGCCGACGACGGTGGCGATGTGCGGGCCGTCGATGCGCGGCTTGGGCGGCAGCGGCGCGCGCCAGTCGGCGTGGTCGGGCAGCAGCTCGGCGCTGAAGTGGTAGCGGGTGCCCTGTTCGGCGTCGGCGGCCTCTTCCTGCTGGCTGGTGGTCTGCACGCCTTCGTGGTGCAGGCGCAGGGTACGCCAGCCGCGGTTCATGTCGTCGCGCGGGTGGCCGCTGAGGGTAAACGCGGGGCCGGGCAGCAGGCGGGCATCGTCGCCCTCGACCCGGGCCAGACGGGCATCGCCGCGCAGGGCGAGCAGGCGGGTTTCGGTGAAGGGCCTGCCGGCCTCGTCCTGCTTGTAGCGTCCGGGGTAGCTGTAGCGCTCGTAGTCGCTGCGCTGGTGGTCGAGCTCGGGGCCGTCGATGCTGTGCTGCTGGTTGTAGCGCGGGTGGGTGAAGGTGTAGTCGCGCTGGGTCTGGCGGGCGGTGCGCACCTGCTCGGCATAGGCGAAGCGGTGCAGGGCCGGAGCGGGCTGGTCACCGCCAGCATTGGGATTGTAGGTGACGGGTTCACCGTCGAGGGTGCCGTGGCTGTAGAGGCGGTCGCTGAAGACCAGACGGTGGCCGTCGGCGCGGTGCTCGAAGGCGTAGTAGAACCCTTCCTCGGCGGCGAGGCGTTCAACGAAATCGAGGTCGGTCTCGCCGGCCTGGACGCAGTATTCGCGCGGCAGGTGCTCGCGGGTGGAGACCAGCTCGACATCGGAGATGCCGTGCTGCTTGAGAACCTGCTCGATGATCTGGGGAACGCTCAAGGCCTGGAAGATGCGCCAGTCGGCGCACAGGCCGAGGCGGGCCAGGGCGGGCTCGACGGTGGCACGGTAACGGGTGCGGCGGTGGCCGGTGTCGGCTTGTTCGAAGGTGCTGACCAGGCCATGGACATGGCGCACAACACTGCCCTGGGCGATGTGGAGGGTCAGGGGCTGGTCGAGGAGTTTGGCGAAATCGATGGCCGGGTCGAAGCTGGCCAGTTCGAGGTGCAGGCGAAAGGGGGTGGAGAGAGCCTCGTCGAGGGAGAAGGCGGCCACCTCGAAATCGCCGGCAGGTGCGGTGACGGTGAAGCGCAGGTCGGATTGGCGCGGCATGACGTGCTCCTTGCGGGCCGGCATGGGGTGTCCGGCAGTCCGTGGGCAAAGAGAAACCGCTGCCGGCGCTGG
>NZ_JBICKJ010000034.1:0-1385 GCF_043104125.1 Pseudomonas sp. xss_4 | reverse complement strand
TCATCTTCACCACCGCAATCTGCAGAAGCAAATTGCTTGGGTGTTATATGGTCAAGCCTCACGGGCAATTAGTATTGGTTAGCTCAACGCCTCACAGCGCTTACACACCCAACCTATCAACGTCGTAGTCTTCGACGGCCCTTTAGGGGATTCAAGATCCCAGTGAGATCTCATCTTGAGGCAAGTTTCCCGCTTAGATGCTTTCAGCGGTTATCTCTTCCGAACATAGCTACCCGGCAATGCCACTGGCGTGACAACCGGAACACCAGAGGTTCGTCCACTCCGGTCCTCTCGTACTAGGAGCAGCCCCTCTCAAATCTCAAACGTCCACGGCAGATAGGGACCGAACTGTCTCACGACGTTCTAAACCCAGCTCGCGTACCACTTTAAATGGCGAACAGCCATACCCTTGGGACCGGCTTCAGCCCCAGGATGTGATGAGCCGACATCGAGGTGCCAAACACCGCCGTCGATATGAACTCTTGGGCGGTATCAGCCTGTTATCCCCGGAGTACCTTTTATCCGTTGAGCGATGGCCCTTCCATACAGAACCACCGGATCACTAAGACCTACTTTCGTACCTGCTCGACGTGTGTGTCTCGCAGTCAAGCGCGCTTTTGCCTTTATACTCTACGACCGATTTCCGACCGGTCTGAGCGCACCTTCGTACTCCTCCGTTACTCTTTGGGAGGAGACCGCCCCAGTCAAACTACCCACCATACACTGTCCTCGATCCGGATAACGGACCTGAGTTAGAACCTCAAAGTTGCCAGGGTGGTATTTCAAGGATGGCTCCATGAGAACTGGCGTCCCCACTTCAAAGCCTCCCACCTATCCTACACAAGCAAATTCAAAGTCCAGTGCAAAGCTATAGTAAAGGTTCACGGGGTCTTTCCGTCTAGCCGCGGATACACTGCATCTTCACAGCGATTTCAATTTCACTGAGTCTCGGGTGGAGACAGCGCCGCCATCGTTACGCCATTCGTGCAGGTCGGAACTTACCCGACAAGGAATTTCGCTACCTTAGGACCGTTATAGTTACGGCCGCCGTTTACCGGGGCTTCGATCAAGAGCTTCGCTTGCGCTAACCCCATCAATTAACCTTCCGGCACCGGGCAGGCGTCACACCCTATACGTCCACTTTCGTGTTTGCAGAGTGCTGTGTTTTTAATAAACAGTCGCAGCGGCCTGGTATCTTCGACCAGCAAAAGCTTACGGGGCAAGCCCTTCACCTTCGCCGGCGCACCTTCTCCCGAAGTTACGGTGCCATTTTGCCTAGTTCCTTCACCCGAGTTCTCTCAAGCGCCTTGGTATTCTCTACCTAACCACCTGTGTCGGTTTGGGGTACGGTTCCCAGTTATCTGAAGCTTAGGAGCTTTTCTTGG
>NZ_JBICKJ010000033.1:0-26180 GCF_043104125.1 Pseudomonas sp. xss_4 | reverse complement strand
GCTCCTGGACGGTCAGGACAATCGCCTCGTCCGTCACCTCAGGCGATGTTTTGAATCGTTCGGACTCCAGGCGCTTGAGCCAAAGGCAGAAGCCGTTGCGTTCCCAATACAGAATTTTCACGCGATTACGTGACTTGTTGAGGAAGACAAAAAGCACCGGGTCGAATACTGCAACCTTGATGTCCAGCTCAACCAGTGCAGCCAGGCCGTCAATGGATTTTCGGAAGTCGACAGGCTTGGGGTACAGATACACTTTTTCGACTTTGCGTCGGGTCGCATCATGACTACTGGCTCCTGAGAAATCGGGAGCACAGCATCGGGCATCAGTTGGGCGCTTTGAATGTGGGCTTCATGGAGCGCTTACCCTGTAAGAGCCATGCGCCGTGAGTAGATCGCTTAGCAATCCTGTTTTGTCGCAGCAGGATGCCGAACGCAGTTTCCAGCGTGATACATGGATGTCGGGACGCTAGTATGCTCGTCTAGCTGGTCTGGTCCGTAGGCCGGGCTACTGGAACGGCGCGCTTTGTGAGGAGGTGAACACCTATGAGAGATAGGCCGCATGATGAGGCTATGATTGCCTATTTCCAGGCCCGGCCGGCCTATGCAGCAGCTTTGCTTGCCGAAGTACGTCGCGGCGGCGACCCCGCCGAATGTGCCGTCCTGCTACGTCAGCTGCAAAGGGTGGTTGGAAGGGATTCCACAGTAAAGGTCGGCACGACAGGGGACGAGCGCGAATGAGATTGAACCTGTTGATCGATACATCTGTATGGCTTGACCTTACGAAAGACCCCAGACACCTGCCTTTGCTGGACGCGTTGACTGCGATGGCTGAATCTGGGGAGGTCGTTCTGATCATGCCGCAGATCATCATTGACGAATTTGCTCGTAATCGCGACCGAGTCATGGCGACAAGTCGAGCAAGCCTTTCCAGTCACTTCAAGCGTGTCAGGGAGGCAATTATGCAATTTGCCCCCGAAGAAGGTCGAGATGCCACGCTGAGACAGCTGAACGAAGTCGACCATCGAGTCGCTACTGGCGGAGAGGCTGTGAACGAGGCGGTGGAATTGATCGAAAAGCTGATCGGGGAAGCGTCCCCCGTCCCTGTCAGCGATCGCATCAAGGTGCGTGCGGCGGATCGGGCTATCGCCAAGGTTGCCCCATTTCACCGGCAAATGAATGGGATTGGGGATGCCATCATCATCGAGACGTTCATTGATGCGATAGCCGAGCGCAAAGAAGATGACGTGTTTGCGTTCGTGACCCATAATATTCACGATTTCAGCCAAAAGGGGGCTGACACGCGTCTCCCGCATCCCGATTTGGCCTCGCTTTTTGATGGTGTGAGGTCACGATACGAAACCAACCTAAGTACGCTACTCAGCGAATTTGCAAGCGACCTGATCGAAGAAACTCGATTCGAGCGTGAGTTCAGTCAAGACCCTCGGCAGTTATCTGAACTGCTTGAGGCAGAAAACAAGCTGACCACGCAGGTTTGGTACAACAGAAAATGGAATATTATCGCTCGCGTCGAAGACGGTGAAGCGAAGCTTGTGACGAAAGAAGTCTGGGACCAAGCTACTCTGGAAGATCGGCGCAACCTCCTGGTCGATACCATTTGGGAGGGAATGCTTGCCTCCATGAAAAGAGCCGAGGAGGAGATTGGCATCGCAGAGTTGGGGCCTTGGTCTGACTTCGAGTGGGGAATGGTCAATGGGAAGCTATCAGCAATTCGCTGGGTGCTCGGAGATGAATGGGATATGCTCGATACGTGATGCTGAGCATGGTTTTTTTCGTGGTACTGGCTTATGGTTTTTCAATAATTAGTTGATTTAGCTGCTTTTACAACATCTATTGATAATAGAGTGGGAATGATCCCGCGTCCGGCACTGCCCGGTACGATCTAGCAAAAAATGCCCTGAAGCCCGCGTAATTGCGGGCTTTTGGCTTTTTGGGTCTGGCAAGTACAGGCAATGTTTCCCAGCATCAGCATGATTTTTTGGCATGGTGCGGGTACCAGCTGGATCCGGCGTAATCAAGACGCTCAGTTAGAGAAAACCGCTGACCACCTGTCACCGAACAACGCGATAGCCAAGCCTGCGAGCATCACCACCGCCCCAGCCAACTTGATGGGAGACACTGGCCTTTCCAATGCCCCCATCAAGCCGAAATGATCGATGACCAGTGATGAAACGATTTGCCCGGCGATAGCGAGGCCGAGCAGGGCGGACAGGCCTATCTTCGGTGCAAGCACCACATAGCTAAGCAGCGCACTCGCCCCCAGCAAACCGCCCAGCAGGCTCCACAGGGGCTGGGCAGGAATCGCGGCCAGTGAGGCCGCTATTCCTCCGCGCATCAATGCGTAAATGCACAGGCACACTGCGCCGGCAGTGAACGAGAACAGTGCCGCCGCAACGGAGTCTCCACCTACACCTTTAGCGAGCTGGCCGTTGAGTGTGGTCTGCAGCGTAATGCCGAGCCCCGCAGCGATGGCCAACACATAGTAGGCTACGTTCATCTCGTGCCCTCTTAGTTGGCTGAGTCGAACGGGAGGAACGTCTCGGCAAACATATCCGGCGCATAGCCTGCTGCAGCGAATAGATGCTCACGTGACTCATCGATCGCCGCACGCAGCCTCTGACTGTCCACACCCAATACCTTGCCGTCGCGTTTGACGATTCGCCCGCCAATCATGACCGTATCGACATTGCTGCGCTCGGCGGCATGTACCACGGTGCCGAAGGCATTACCTACAGGATAGAGGTTGATGTCCTGTGCGTTGATCAGGATCAGGTCTGCCTGTTTGCCCGCAACCAGGCTACCGACTTTGTCCTGCAAGCCGGCACAGAAGGCGCCGTCGATAGTCGCGGATTTGAGCAGACTGTGGGCGGGCAGCGTCACCACCGGATGATGGTCCTCACCGCAGCAACGCTGCTGGTGCATGCCCATGACACGTTGCAGGTAGAACGCCACCCGCATTTCCATGAACATGTCGCCGCTGTAGGAGGTTTCGTTGTCAACACTCAGTCCCGGGCTGATGCCGTGACGCTGGGCCGACTGCATGGCGAACATTCCATCTTCAATGCCGTAATGGGCATCTGAGCGTGGGCATACGTTGACTCGCACCCCAGCTTCGCGAAGGATTTCCCAGCCGGCGTCCGGCAGCGCGGTGCAGTGGTTGAAGATGTTATCGGATCGCAGCAGACCTTTACGATGCAATTCTGGCAATTGCGCCGCCATGTCCCCACCAAAAAACTCGGTGATGATCGGCAGCCCCAGGCGTCTGGCTTCAGCCCACAGCTCAGGTTCCAGCTGCGCCATCACCGCCAGCGAAAGCAACGGGTTATCACCGTGCTTGATGTATTTTTCCTGCAAACGCTCCAGGTTGCCCGGCCAGTGGGCTTTATCCCACTCACCCGCCACCGGCGCCCCGGAGGCATGTACCGCGCGTATACCTGCATCAAGCAGCGCCTCGACGGCGGCGTCGGAGTGTGCACCGGTGCGGCTGTTATGCGAGTTGTCCACCAAGGTCGTGATGCCGGCATCGATGCACCCTAACGCACTCAGCAAGTTGCCGATGTACATGTCCGCCGGGCGATAGTATTTGGCGAACGAGAAGTGAGTGGCGTTGCAGTAGTCCTCCAATGTGGCTGCGTTGGGATTGATCCGGCGCAGTTGCCCTTCCCACGAGTGGCGGTGCGTGTCGACCATGCCGGGCATGGCGATCATGCCGGATGCATCGATCACCATAGCGTCGCCAGCTTCGAGATGTTCACCAATGGCCTTGATGGTGCTGCCTTCGATGAGAATGTCGCCGCGTACCAGATTGCCGATGTCGCCATCCATACTCAGTACAGTGGCGCCTTGGATGAGTGTGCGGGCAACCGGTGCGGTCTGCGCCTGTACGATGCCGCGATTGTATTCAGCCATTGAGGTACACCTCTTCAAATGTGATTGCAAGAAATGTACGCAAGGCAACACTGCGGGAAAAAGATGGATAAACTATTTTTATTATTCAATTTGGACGAATAATAAGGCCGTCCCTGATCACTGTTTGAGGTTATTAACCGTCGTGGATCGAATTCAGGCGATGCAGATTTTCGTACGCGTAGCGCAAGCGGGAAGCTTTACCCAAGCGGCGCAGACGCTCTCCTTACCCGCTTCGACTGTGACCAGCAGTGTCAAGAACCTGGAAAAGTACTTGCAGGTGCGTCTGCTCAACCGAACAACGCGGCGGGTCAGCCTTACACCTGAAGGCGCACAATATCTGGCGCAATGCCGGGAGATTCTTGAACTGATCGAACACACGGAGAGCAGCCTGGCGGATTCCGTAAAACGGCCGCAGGGGCGTTTGCGCGTCGACATGCCTGGTGGCGTTGCGCACTCCATTGTCATGCCGAACCTGCGCGACTTTTATCGGCGCTATCCGGATATCTATCTGATGATCGGCGTGAACGATCGACAGGTTGATCTGCTTCAGGAGGGTATCGATTGCGTTATTCGTACAGGTGAGCTCCATGACTCAACCTTGGTCGCGCGCCCACTTGGCCGATTTCGTTGGGTGACCTGTGCGTCAGCCGCCTACCTCAAGGAAAACGGCATCCCGCAAACACCCCATGACTTATCGCACCACCGAGCTATTCACTACTTTTCGAGCGGCGCGAAACACGCAGGTGAAATGCGCTTCGCACGCGATACGGAAAAGATCTCGGTTTTGGTAAGCGGTACGGCCGCCGTCAACGAGACCGAGCTCTACATCAAAATGTGCCTTGATGGGTTCGGGTTGATTCAGCTCGCCGAGAACGTGGTGAGCGAGCATCTGCAGCAAGGGCGGTTGATTGAAGTGCTCGCCGATTGGCAGCCGGCTCCGGTGCAGGTGAGCCTGCTATACCCACACCAGCGATTTCTTTCGCCCGCTGTGAGTTCGTTCGCTGATTGGATAGGCGGGCTGATCGGAAACAAATGAGTGATTGCCCCTTCACAGTACTTTGAGTCCTGCAGTCGTCTTGCCGAGTTGCTGCTTTGCCCGCTATGGGAGGCTCGAGCTACGGTCTCGAGAACGTATTCTGAATCTGCCGGGCTCAGGCAGATGACATGCAGTGGTCGGTGCCGGCAGTTAGCTTCATTGGCAGCGGTAGTTTGTCCGAGCCCTATTCAGAATGGAAAGGGCCGCTTAGCGACCCTGTTCACGTATACCTGGCAGCGCCTGAGCACTGCACGGTAGGCTAGCGCCCTCAACGCCTGACGGTCAGGCCCTAGGCCCTAACGACCACCTCGACTCAACCCGCCCAGCCGCGCCGAAATCGACTGCATCCCCTTGCCCAATTCCCTGAGCGCACTTGCATCCCGGGCACCTTCCTCGCTGGCTGCATGGATCCGTACCGCCAGCTCGTTGATTTCCTGTGTCACGTGGCTCTGCTCCTGGGCGGCGACGGCGATCTGCTGGGCGCGCTGGACGATGTCGTCGAAACTGCCCACTGTGGTGCCCAGGGTAGTGGCCACGCCCACGGCTTGCTGCACCGACTCGCGGGTGCGCTGCGCGCCGTTCTGCATGGTGGTGACGGCAGCGTTCGATGCCTCGCGTAACTGAGTGATCATTTCCTGGATTTCGTTGGCAGACGTCTGCGTGCGGCCGGCAAGGGTGCGCACCTCATCGGCTACTACGGCAAAGCCGCGACCTTGTTCACCAGCGCGTGCGGCCTCGATGGCAGCGTTGAGCGCCAAGAGGTTGGTCTGCTGGGAGATCGACTTGATCACCTCCAGCACGCCGCCTACGCGTTCGATGTCTTCGCCCAGCTGGGTGATCGCTGTGGCCGCGCCCGAGATGTCGGTCGCCAGGCTTTCGATGGATTCACCGTTGCGGTTGACCTGGTCCTGACTCTTCTGCGCTTCGACCAATGAGCTGCGGGCTGTGTCCGAGCAGTCCGTTGTGTTGCGCGCGACCTCATTGGCGCTGGCCGACATTTCGGTGATGGCGGTAGCGAGCAGGGTATTGTCCACCCGTTGCGCCTCCGCCCGATCGGCCAGGCCGGTGGACAGTTGCGCCAGCTCGTTGGCTCGCTCTTCCAGTGACACCGACTCCTCGGCAATGTGACGGAGCATGGCCTGCAGAGAGCCTGCATACTGGTTGACGGCCGTGCGCAGCGCGCCCAGTTCGTCATTGCGCATAACCTCCAGTTGAGCACCCGCCTGGCCGCCTTGACCCAGGTTCTCGATTTGCGCCGTGGTTTCCTCTATCTGGGTGAGCAGCCGTTTGCCAGCCAGCCATGCCAGCCCCAGCAAAACGGCCAGCAATGGCAGCAGGAACAGCAGGATCTGGCCAGTGAGCTTGTTCGCCAGGCCGACCACACGGGCCTCGGGGGTGACCAGACCAATGCGCCAGCCCGTACCTTCCATGGTGGCCAAGGTGACGTAGGCCGGCCCATCGAGGCGCGCATCGTTATCCAGGTAGAGGGTGGTGGTGCCAGCCGGCTTGCTCGCCAGGCTATCGGCCACTGGCTTGAACCACGGTTGTTCCTGGCTCAGGCCGGCAAGGGTCTGCAAGCCCTTGGCGCTCTTTGCATCAGGGAAGAACAGCAAATTACCGGACGCGTCCACCGCAAAGGCGTAGCCACCGGTGACATTGCCGTTGGCCTTGAGGAAGGCGGCAAGACCGTCGAGCTTCAGGTCAATGGTGGCGACCCCGGCAAACGCGCCCTGGGCGTGGTAGGGCACGCTGCAGGTCGTCATGGCTACGCCGCTGACCGGGTCCTGGTACCCGTCCGACCAGACACAGCGACCCAAGGGCGCGGCTTTGGCGCCGGTGTACCACGACTCAGCCTGATACGGCGCCGTTTGCGCAGCGTTGTACTCGTCCGAGTAATCCAAGCCGTTGCTGGCGTTGCGTGCCCAGAAGAAACTGCGGCGTTCGGTACCGGCAACGAAGCCGTTGGGCTCTGGCCACAGCCCGCCGCCTGCGATGGCGGTATCGCCTTGGCTGTCGATCACGTTGGGCAGGTTGGCCTTGATCAGGTTTTCATCGTGGGGCAGGGTCTCGGCCAGGTGCGCCATGGCCGTTGCGGTGCCCTCGATGCGGTTCACCTGCATGGCCAGCTGGCGGGTGATGGCGCTGGCCGACTGTTCGGCCGCCTCGGTGCCGGCTGCCACCAACTCAGGTTTGCCGCCCAGGGTCATGACCGAATAGATCGCCAAGGCCGTGAGTGCCAGCAACGTCAGGATTCCCAGGGTCATGCGCCCGGAGATGCGATTGGGAAGTAGCGACATGCTGAAGCTCCACAAAATTTAGGTTGGCTCTCAATGATTACGGCAGCCCAGCCCGATAGTTGAGGTGCTACATCATGTTTCGCATGAGCGGACGACCGATGGTGACAAAAAGGCGATGAATCGAGGGGGAATCAGCCAAATCCGCGCACACCTCCTGATGTGCATCAAGCATCGTCATCCTCTCAAACGATAAACGCTGTCCCGGCCGTCTTCCGTCCATGGCGTATTGAGCATCCCTCCTGCCATCGGCAAACCCTGCGCCCACCCCGCAGCCAATACCTGCACGTCCCGCGCTGGGTCGCACGCACTGACCCTCGCATCACGCAACCGACACGTTTCGGCGTCCGTCGCGAACAAGGCACGTGCAAAGCCCCGGCCCTGTTCCGAAAGCCGTGCGGTTTTAGGGGCGCGCGTCCTGGTAAATACCTCAAAAGCCTCGGTGGGTTCGTTGCCGGCACCGGCCAGGCAGCGAGCCAGGTGCCAGGCGTCTTCCAGGGCCTGGCAAGCGCCTTGCCCGGAGGTGGGCAATGGCGCATGCGCAGCGTCGCCGATCAACAGCACGTTCGCGCGGCTCCACGTGTGCAGCGGTTCCAGGTCGTGGACCGCGATGCGCCGGATGGCCTGTTCGGGGGTTGCCCGAATGATGCGTGAAACGGGCTCGGGCCATTGGGCGAACCTGTGCTCGACCTGCGCCCGATCATCGGCTCGGCCAGCCCCTTCGTTCAGCGGGCATGCTTGCGCTGCGGCCCAATACACCAGGTCCGGTCGAACTGCCACCGCACCAAAGCGCTGCCCCGTTCCCCAGTAATCCTGGATCGACACATCGTCCACCAGCGCCCCCGACCCTTGTGCCACACCGATCCAGTTCACGAACCCTTGATAGCGCGGGGTGTTGTCACCCGCGACGAACTGGCGCGTCACCGAGGCCATGCGTCCGTCTGCACCGATCAGCACCTCCGGGCAGATGCGTGTACCCGTCTCGAAGCGGGCCACCGCCTTGCCCTGGGCATCCAGGTCGATGGCCATTGCCTGGTGCCCGAATTCGACTGCAATCCCCATCCGTCGTGCATGGGCGAGCAACACGTCCTGCAAATCCCGGCGCAGCACCGTAACGGTGGGGTAGCCCATGGTTCGGTCCAGCAATTCGATGTCCAGGCCTCCCAACGCATTGCCGGCTGCATCGTACCGGCGCATGGCAAGGGGCCTGCCGCCAACGGCCTGGATGTCCTGCAACACGCCGAGCTGCTCCAGCACAAAGCTGGCATTGGGCCAAAGCGTCACACCGGCGCCTCCGGCTGCTGGCATCCTACGGCGCTCAAAGACCCGCGGGCTGAAGCCCTGCTTGCGCAACGCCAACGCTGCGCTCAGCCCTGCAATGCCTGCACCCACTATCGCAATGTCCACGTTCCAGCCCTCCTTGTTCATCCGCTGCCCCGCGCCAGGTCACTGGACGCCTGGGGCAAAGGACCATCGTAGATTTCCCCTCCCCAGATCACTAGCGTGCAAAAATGGGACGTTTTCATACCTCAGGTGGGATAGTCAGTGCGCAATGAGCTCGATCTGAATGCGGTCCGTGTCTATGCAGCGGTGGTGGATGAGCAGAGCTTTGTCGGCGCCTCGCGTGCGCTGGCCATGCCGTCTTCCAATGTCAGTCGCCATGTCGCTTCACTGGAGCGACAGCTCGGTACGCGCCTGCTTGAGCGCAGCACCCGGCATCTGCGCATGACCGAAGCGGGGCGGCTGTTGTACGCGCGAGCCAAGCCCTTGCTCGACGCCTTGCACTGCACCCAGGAAGAACTCGGTGCTGTACAGCGCGAGCTGCGAGGGCCACTGAAGCTGTGCATGCCAGGTGAGGCCCCCAGGCTATTGGCGCCCATCCTGGCCGAATTCTGCAGCCTGCACCCTGGCATCGAGCTTGAGTGCGATACCCGGGTGACTGGGCTGGAAGTGCTGCGTGAGGACGTGGACCTGTGCATCCTCTTTCACCGTGGCCGCCAGGAAGACAGCGAGTTCATCACCTGCCAGCTCGCCTGCTTACCGAGCATCGTGGTCGCTGCCCCGTCTCTGCTCGCGCGCACGGGTATCCCGCAGCACGTGCGAGCGTTGAAGTCGCTGCCTTGCATCACCACGCTCAGCGCGCTCGGAGGTCAGCCCTGGCAGTTTCAGGGCGCCAGGGGCGAAACGGTCAAGGTGCCGGTGCGCAGCCGTTACCGCGTCAACAGCGGTGAGTTGGCCGTGGCAGGCGCGCGGGAGGGGATAGGCTTTGCGATTGTGGCGGCTCATCCCTGCCAGGAGGATCTGACGGCTGGCCGGTTGCAGGAGGTGGTGCTGGACCTGTGCCCGGCACCCTTGCAGTTGCTGGCGGCTTACAGCCACCGCCATTCAGTGACGGCGCGGGTGCGAGCCCTGCTGGCGTTCATTCAGGAGCGGTTGGAGGCGTTGCACAGCTCGCCAAGCGGTTCTACCAGCGCTTGATCAAGGCTGGACGCGCGGTTACATCGGCAGGCTGTCACGGCCCAAAGCGCGGCCAGTCAGATCGCCTGCACCCTGGCCAATTGCTCGGCCTCAAGCCACGCCCCGATCGCGTTGGGGCGCATGGGCTTTGAGAACAGGTAGCCTTGCGCCCAGGTGCAGCCCAGGGTTTTCAAAGTGGTGAGTTCTGCTGCGGTTTCCACGCCCTCGACGATGCATTCCAGTTGCATGTCCTGGCACAGCGCAATCAGCGACTTGACGATCTTCAAGCTGGCCGGGTTGAGCTGGATGCCGGTGACGAAGGAGCGGTCCACCTTCAGCTTGGTCAGCGACAGCGCATGGATCTGGCTGAGGCTGGAGTAGCCGGTGCCAAAGTCGTCCAGGGAAATGCCGCAGCCCAGCTCACGCAGGCGGCTGATGGCGCGCTGGGCCTGCGGCAGGTCCTGGATGGCCGCGGTTTCGGTGATTTCCAGGTCTAGGCACGTGGGGTCGAACCGGCTGCTCTTGATCAGCTCGACGATCTGCTGGGCGGCCTCTTCCGAGCCACAGTCATGGGTGGAGAGGTTGAAGGACAGGCGCATGCCTGCTGGCCAACTGGCAGCCGTGTCCAGTGCCTTGGTCAGCAGAGGCAGGGTGAGACGATTGATCATGCCGATGCGCTCGGCGATCGGGATGAAGTCACTGGGTGGCACATTACCCAATTCTGGGCTTTCCCAGCGCGCCAGTGCCTCGAACGCAACGGTTCGCTCGCTGCGGACATCCACGATGGGTTGGAACACCATGTGAAACTCGCGATCCAGGTCCGCCCTGCGCAGGGCCTGCTCGGTCAGCCCTTGTCGATTGAGTTGCTGGCGATGGGCAGCGCTGAACAGGCACGCCGTGCCAGGGCGATGACGCTTGCTCTGGTACAGCGCGTAGTCGGCATATTCGTACGCTTGCGTGGCTGACGAAGCCTGATCTGGAAAGGTGGCGATGCCCAGCGACGCGCTGATCTGAATGGGGATGTCCACCAGCACGAACGGCTCGCGCATGCGCGTGCAAAGCTTCTCGCCAAAGGCACGTAGCTGCTCGTCATCCAGGGCCTGGGTGATGATCAGGCCGAACTCGTCGCCCCCCAGCCGGCTCAGGTGCACACCCTGGTCGAGCATCTCGGTGAGGCGCTGACCGACCTGATACAGCAACCTGTCGCCCACACTGTGGCCATACAGGTCGTTGACTGGCTTGAAGCCATCCAGGTCTATCAGCCCGACGGCCAGGCGAGTGTCCTGCTCGCCGGCATGGGGCAACAGCGTGTCGAGGCGGGAGAAGAACTGCCGGCGATTGGCAAGCCCGGTCAGGCTGTCCAGGTTGGCCAGTTGCAGGTTTTCCTCGCTGAGCCTGGCCGTCTGCGCCTGCATGTTCACCAGCCGGGTGAAATCGGTGTATTGCGCCTTGAGGATGACTAGCATGGCGATCGATACCAGCAGCACATCGAGCGCGGTGGCAATGAACGTGATGATGGAAGTGGAGGCGAAAAACACCACGAACGCCGTGTTGACCACGGCGGTAGTGGCCAAGGCCGCTGGCAACAGGTGCATCATGCAGAAAATACAGCCGATCACGGTGATGGCCATGTAGAAAGCGACATGGGCCTGGGTGTAGCTGTCGCCATAGGGGAACAGCGCCAGCGACCAGGCCGTGAAGGCAACAGCAACGAAGGGGGCGAGCGTGTTGGTGCGCTTGAGTGCCATGACCATTTGGGCCGGGCTGCGCACGCGCCTGCGGGTACGTATCCACTCCACGCCTCGGACCAGGCCGAACAACGTCATGATCATCGGGCAGTACACCACTAGCCAGCGCGGCGCCACCGTGAAGTGGGTGCCCGCCAGCATCAGCGTGTTGATCAGCAGGATGAAGTACATCATGGGCAGCTGGCGCGACAGCGCGATGTATTGCGCCTTGACCAAGTCGGGGTTGTCCTTGGGTACGGACATCAAAGCTCGCACGCCGAGCAGTGTTTTTTTCATCAGGCGACGCTCTGAAAATACAACCAGATAAATAACCGAACGGATTGCCTTTTTCAGCTCGAACCGAGCAGGACAGAACGCTGCTCTCACGGACCGTATCGGCCGAGCTTCTGGTTGCTGCAATCGTTCAGACTGGTGGCACTTTGATTTCGTTCCCGCCTGGCAACGCCACGGTGAGCAGCGCCGGTCATTCCGTGCCGGGGGTGTGCCCGAAATAGGCCTTGTAGGCATGGCAGAAGTTCGCCGGGTTGGCATAGCCGACGTGATAGGCGATCTGCGAAATCTGCCATTTGCGCTCCAGTACCAGGATGCGCGCAAGCTCAAGGCGCTGTTGGCGAATGTACTGCAGGATCGAACAGCCAAACTGCTGGCTGAAGGCTCGGCGCAGCGTGGTCTCGCTCACCTTCAGCTGCTTGGCCAGGGCGGCGACGGACGGCGGGGCAGTGGGGCTAGTGTCCAGCAGCCGACGCGTTTCCAGGGCCAGGTCACGGCGGCCACCGTCTTGCTGCGGCTCAGGTGTCAGGGCCTGGCCTGACAGATGGCTGGCCAGCTCCAGTACGATCCCCAGGCTCAGGCTTTCATAGTGCAGGCGGCGCAAGCTACCGCTGTAGGGTGAGCGATAGAGCTGCTGGAACAGGCGGCTGAGCGAGGGACACTGGGGCAACTGGTCGAAGTGCATGCCATCGGCCAGCAATGCCAGCAATGGATGAAACTGCGGATCGTCCTGGGCCAGCTCGCGCAATGCGTCACCGGCAATGCGCACGCCGGCCATGCGCGCATGGCTGTCGACCGGCAACTGGTCCTGGGCTTCAAGGCTCTCGCTCAGGCCAAGCACGTGCAGCCGACCGGTATCGTACTGGTTCAGCCTGCCATCGACCTTGTGCTGCCAGGCGCCGTCGAACACCTGCACGATGCACAGGCTCTCGGGCAGCACCTTGTCGATGCGCAGGGGCTCTGGAAAGTGCAGGTGGCAATCGAAGTACTGCAGGCCCTGGCGCACGGTCTGTGCCCGATAATGCCCCGTGGCACTGCCCATGACATGGGCGGCACGCGCATCCAGCACGCCTGCCTGGGCGAGGGAGCCAGGGCTGTCGAAACAGAAGGCGGTATCCAGGTAGGGGGTTAGCGATTGCATGCAGACTCGGTTTCTCGGTGGGGCAGCGTCGGCCGGAAATGGTAACGCGCGCACATTTTCGACAACAGTCGTTGTGACCAACCCGCTGTTTGTTGTGATGAACGGGCAACTGGGTTGGCAGCCTACCTATTGAGTCCTTCAATACGCGTTTTGTTGCAGATCAGGAAACAAAATCATGTTCGCTTATCGGAAATGGGCCGCCTTGCTGGTTGCCGCGCTCACACTGTGTATCGGTCAGGCCCTGGCCGAGGATCGCCCGGACGTAGCGAAGAACGTCGTCGCCTACCTGGGCACTGAAGGGGTCAAGGTGTGGACGCTGCGCATCGGCGATCGCGCGGCCAATGAGGCACTGGTGCAGGTCGAAGGCGTCGATCACGACTGGGATATGCGCATCCAGAAAATGCACGTCGAGAAGACCGCCAAAGATACCCGCTACTGGACCGACGTCGACGGCAAGAAATTCGTCGTGCTGATCATCCAGGGCATGTGGGGAGGTGAGCTGTACCTGCCGGGCGAGGCGCAGCCGCGTCAGGTCGGCTACTCGGAAGGTCTGTCGCACCAAGGCAATGCCGAGGCGTTCCTGACCGATTACCTGGCTGCCAAGAAATAACCGAGGGTTATCGATCATGAGTGAACATACCGATCCATTGGCCGACTTGTCCGGGTCGCTGGGCAATGACTACGACCAGTCGCGCACGGCCCAGCGCGAGCATGTCATTGCCGAGCTTCGGCAAGTGATTGAACGTGTGCCGGAGCAGAGCGAGTTCACCAACTCTCGTCGTTATCGCGTGTGGGGGCCAGTATTGCTGGTCGGTGCCCTGATTCTGTTCGGAATCGGCATCAGCATGCAGCGCACCGGGCCGATCGTGGCCACCGCCTTCATTGTGCTCATCGCCGCTGCCGTGACCTGGCAGCACCGCAACGCCGGTACCCAGGTGTTCATGCGCCTGACGCGCCGACAACTGTTCGTTGACACGTTGGACGCGCCGGTGGACTTGGCGCAGGTGCAGGACATCTCGGTCAAGGATGAAGGGCTGGTGATGGTGCAGACGCTGGAGATGAGCAGCGATGCCGTACTGCCTACCCACCGAGTGGTGAAG
Source organism: Pseudomonas sp. xss_4 (assembly GCF_043104125.1). NCBI lineage: Bacteria > Pseudomonadati > Pseudomonadota > Gammaproteobacteria > Pseudomonadales > Pseudomonadaceae > Pseudomonas > Pseudomonas sp. xss_4. The sequence continues at coordinate 12,207 of NZ_JBICKJ010000033.1, read as the reverse complement.
CTGCAGTTCTTCGGTAACCAGGCCATGGTGCTGAAGAAGCCGCGCCCCCAGGTTCGCATCATGTCGGCGGGGCTTGCGCAAAACGGGCGCAAGCTGTCCAACGAAGAAGTGCTGGCCGTACTGACGGCCTACTGCGATGCCGCCCACGCCCAGCGTCAGCTTGAGCTGCTGCAGGCCAATGGATAATACCGGCGCCAATGCCGACCTGACCTACCTGCAGGTAAATGCCGTCGGCCCCGATGAGTCGTTCGAGCTGCATGAACACTCGCTGGGCAAGACACTTTCGTGTGCAGTCATCGGGTTGGTGGCGATTGGGCTCGGTGGCTGGCTTGCGAGCCTGCCCATGCTCTTCGGTCCGCAGACCGCCAGCACAGTGAAGGTGCTGCTGTGGGCATTCGGCGCAGGGTTGGTCGGCATCGGGCTGGTGGCCCTGGTCAGTGCCTGGGCGCTGTACCAGCGCCATGGGCGGTGCGCACTGGCGGTGACCCGTGACACGGTCGCTTTCGCCAACGCCTTGGCCCCAGTGCCATGGGAAGCGTTCGAAGGCTTCGATGTCGAACAGCGGCGGCTCAGTACGCACCTGGTGTTCAGCCTCGCCGCGTTCGGCGCCGCGCCTGTCCTCAAGGCCCCAGGTTTCAAGGCGCTCGCAGCACCTGATGCTCAGCTGATCGCCGGTGGCCTGCGGCTCAAGGTGTGGGCCTGCAACTTCACCCGGGCGGGGCGCAGGCTCGCGCTGGCAGAACTGGTGGACGTACTCTACCCCTACCTGCAGGCAGCACAGGCCAGGCGCACCTTGGCACAGTTGTTCCCGGCCGTGGCTCGCCAAGGCGATGCCTTGCGGCGGGCTGCGCCATGAGCAACGAGGCCATACGGCTGTTCAGGCGCGTAGGCTGGGGCTTGGCCCTGCTGTTGTTGCCGCTGCTGGTGCTGGGGTGGAGCCAGGTGCAACTCTGGCGCGTCGAGGTGGCCCAGGCGCAGGCACAGGCGATACGTCAGTGGCTGGATGCGCCAAGCGACACGCTTTTGCAGGCCCTGCCCAAGGCCGAGCGTAACCCCTACATCCCCCAAGCAGACCGACGTGAGCGGCTTCAACGTGAGCTTGACCGTTATGAGGCGGGCCTTGGCGGGCAGTCTCTGCGCAAGGTCCTGGCCGTCACGAGCGGGCTGCTGGCGGTTCTGGCCTTGCTGACTGCGGTCGGGGCATGGCTCAGGCTCAGGCTGGACGCCTGGCGGGCGCTGCGCTCAATTGAGTTCTTGCAGCGGCACATGACCCAGCGTTGGCGTGCCCTGGGCAAGTGGCTGGTACTGCATCTGGGCTTGCTGGCTGCTGCGTTGAGCCTGGCCTTGCTGTACGAGCTGAGCGTTGCGACCAGCCGGGTGGCGGAGGGTGGGTTGACGGTGCTGTTCATCGTGCTGCCGCTGGCCTCGTGCGTGCTGGTCTGCCTGCAACTGGCCAGGCGGTTGCATCGACGCTGGCCGCTGGTGCTCGATCAGAGCACATCCTTTCTGGGCAGGGCGCTTGATCGGGACAGTGCACCCGGCGTATGGCGCTGGGTCGAAGGCCTGGCGGCGCAGCTTCAGGCACCGGTCCCCGACAACATCGTGGTCGGGCTCGACCAGGGCTTTTTCGTCACCAGCGTGCCGATTCTGCTTCAGCCTGTCGGCTTGCCGCTGACCGGGCGCACGCTGTACTTGCCGCTGCCTTACCTGGGCATGCTCAGCCAGGCGGAAGCTGGCGCGGTCATTGGACACGAACTGGGTCATTTCCGGCATCAGGACACCGAACGCGCGAGCCAGACCAACGCACAGTTCAGCATGATGCTTGCCCATTTCTCGGCGCTGGTCGGCCACGACGAGCCCGCGCCCTGGACGCAGCGCCCAACGCTGTGGATGGCCTGGCAGTTCCTGCACCATTTCCAGCGTGCGGTGCTGCACTGGGGGCGGTCGCAGGAGCTGCTGGCGGACCAGGCAGGCGCTGCAGTCGGCGGGCAACGGCTGTTCGCACAGACCCTGCTGCGCATCATTGCGCTGCAGCCTGCGATCGATACGGTGCTGGCGACGTGTGGTGGGCAAGGCGTCGATCAAGCCTTGCCTGGCTACCTCGAGCGTCACCCGTTGCAGGTCGGTGACGAGGCGCTGAGTGCTGTCCTGGCGCACCCGTTCGACACTCACCCTGCAGCCGCTTCCCGCCTGCACGCATTGAATGTGGTGCCCGACCCGCCGCTGCTGGGCGCCGCTACCCGGGCGCCAGGCGTCGAGGAACGTCACTGGTTCGGCCAACTGTGCAAAGCGCCGGGCGCACAAGCCGATTGAGCGCGACAGGGCACATCGGGCGATCATTCACTTAATCTTTCCCATTCGCAGGTGTATCGTATTCGCCCTTCCTCATCAGCGCCCGCTGGTGAACTGTTTGTGCCGAACACGAGGTACCCGCTGCGATGTCCTTCACCCGTCGACAAATGCTCAAGGGCCTGACCGGCCTGGTTGTGGTTGGCCTGGGCGCGGGGGGCGCCGCGCGGTACTGGCTGGGCAAGGTCGAAGATGACAATGCCGGCCATGACTACGAGCTGATCGCAGCGCCGCTGGACGTCGAACTGGTCCCTGGACATACAACCGAAGCCTGGGCGTTCGGGCCCAGTGCCCCGGGGACCGAGCTGCGCGTGCGGCAGGGTACCTGGTTGCGCGTGCGCTTCATCAACCACCTGCCGATCGAAACCACCATCCACTGGCATGGCATCCGCCTGCCGCTGGAAATGGATGGCGTGCCGTATGTGTCGCAGTTGCCGGTCAAGCCAGGGGAGTATTTCGACTACAAGTTCCGGGTGCCCGATGCTGGCAGCTACTGGTACCACCCCCATGTCAGCAGCTCCGAGGAGCTGGGCCGGGGCCTGGTTGGCCCGCTGATCGTCGAGGAGCGCGAACCTACCGGTTTCAAGCATGAGCGCACGCTCAACCTCAAGACCTGGCATGTGGACGAGCAGGGGGGCTGGATGCCGTTCAGCATCCCGCGCGAGGCGGCGCGCAATGGCACCGCAGGGCGGCTGATCACCATCAACGGCCTGGCCGATGCCGTGACCGAGCTACCGGCAGGGCAGGTGGTGCGCGTGCGCTTGCTGAACCTGGACAACACCTGGACGTACCGCATCAACCTCAAGGGCAACTGCGAAGCGCGGATCTACGCGCTCGATGGCAACCCCGTCACCCCCCGGCCATTGGAAGATGACTACTGGCTGGGGCCTGGCATGCGCATTTGCCTGGCGATCCGCATTCCCAACGCCGGTGAAGAGATTTCCCTGCGCGACGGCTTCGTGCGCCTGGGCACCCTGCGCGCGGTGGCCAACCCGGATGCGCCCAGCGACTGGCCAGCGGCGCTGCCGCCCAACCCCATCGCCGAGCCGGACCTGGAAAACGCCGAAAAGCTCAACTTCAACTTCGAGTGGGCAGGCAAGGTGTCGGTCGGCACCGACCAGGGCAAGCCGCCGAGCCTGTGGCAGATCAACGGCCAGGCCTGGGACATCACCGACAAAACCTGCGCAGATCGCCCAATTGCAACGCTGACCAGGGGCAAGAGCTACATTTTCGAATTGAAGAACATGACCCAGTACCAGCACCCCATCCACTTGCACGGCATGAGCTTCAAAGTGATTGGTTCCAACCGGCATGACATCAAGGAGCCGTGGTTCACCGACACCTACCTGCTGGGCAAGAACGAGCGCGCCCAGGTTGCGCTGGTCGCCGATAACCCGGGCACCTGGATGTTCCACTGCCACGTCATCGACCACATGGAAACCGGCCTGATGGCCGCGATCGCGGTGGTCTGATGCGACCGCAGATCATCGACCGCAGCCACGACCAGACCTACATGCGCATGGCGTTGGCATTGGCCGCCGAGGGCGCACAACTGGGGGAAGTACCGGTGGGCGCCGTGCTGGTGCAGGACGGCCAGGTCATCGGCCAGGGCTTCAACCGCCCGATCACCGACAGCGACCCCAGTGCCCATGCCGAGATGGTGGCGATCCGCGCCGCAGCTCGCGCGGTCGGCAACTACCGCCTGCCTGGCAGCACGCTGTACGTGACCCTGGAGCCGTGCAGCATGTGCGCCGGGTTGATCGTGCATGCGCGGGTGATGCGCGTGGTTTTCGGCGCACTGGAACCCAAGGCGGGGATCGTGCAGAGCCAGGGCCAGTTCTTCGGGCAGGGCTTTCTGAACCACCGTGTGCTGGTGGAGGGTGGCGTGATGGCCGAGGCGTGCGGGCAAGTGCTCAGTGACTTCTTCAGGGCTCGCCGGTCCAAGCCGTGACGTGACCGGCTACAGCGGCGGTGACTGCTCTGCCGGTTTAGCCTTGTTCACACCCGGGACATGCAGGTTGCCCTCTGCCACCTGGCCTTCGAGCTGAGGCTGGGTAACCCAGGTGAGAATGTCGTAGTAGCGGCGGATGTTGGCGACAAAGTGCACCGGTTCGCCGCCCCGTGCATAGCCGTACTTGGTCTGGCGGTACCATTGCTTCTGCGCCAGGCGCGGCAGCATCTTCTTCACATCCAGCCACTTGTTGGGGTTGAGCTTCTCGCGCTTGGCCAGGGTGCGCGCGTCTTCCAGGTGGCCGCTGCCGACGTTGTAGGCGGCCAGCGCGAACCAGGTGCGGTCGGGCTCCTGGATGCTGTCGTCCAGCTCGGCCTTGATCTTCATGAAGTACTTGGCGCCACCCTTGATGCTTTGCTTGGGGTCCAGGCGGTTGGAGACGCCCATGGCCTGTGCGGTGCGCTGGGTCAGCATCATCAGGCCGCGCACGCCGGTCTTGGAGGTGACTTCCGGCTGCCACATGGACTCCTGGTAGCCGATGGCGGCCAACAGGCGCCAGTCCACCTGCTCGACCTTGGCATAGCTCTTGAAATGCTTCTCGTACTTGGGCAAACGTTGCTGCAGGTGCTGGGCGAAGGTGTAGGCGCCCACATAGCCTAGTACATCGACATGCCCGTAATAACGGTCCTTCAGGCGCTGCAGGGTGCCGTTCTTCTGGGACTTGTCGAGGAATTCGTTCACCTCGTTCAGCAGGCTGTTGTCCTCGCCTGCGGCGACGGCCCAGCGCTGGTCGCGGGACTCGCCCAGGTCGAAGGCCACGCGCACGTTGGGGAAGTACACCTGGTTCATGGCCAGTTCGTTGGAGTCGACCAGGGTAAGGTCGATCTGCCCTTCATCGACCATGCGCAGCAAGTCCACCACTTCCACGGCATCGGATTCTTCGTATTGCAGGCCCGGGTACTGTTTTTTCAGCTCGGCCAGTTGATCGGCGTGGCTGCTGCCCTTGAGCACCATGATCTTCTTGCCGACCAGGCCTTGGGCGTTGGTCGGGCGCGAGCGGCCATTGCGGTAGATGACCTGAGGCGTCACCTCCAGGTAGGGGTGTGAAAACTTCGCCTGGGCCTGGCGCCGTTCGCTGCTGACAAGGCCGGCGGCTGCCAGCACCGGGCCGGACGGCTTGCCAAGGTCGTCAAACAGCTCGTCGAGGTTGTCGGCGGTCTCGATTTCCAGCTTCACGCCCAGGTCGTCGGCAAAATGCTTGACCAGTTCGTACTCGAAGCCGGTCTCACCGTTGCGATCCTGGAAATAAGTGGCCGGGCTGTTGCGGGTGATCACGCGCAGCACGCCGTCCTCCTTCACGCGCTCGAGGGTACTGGGTTTTTCAACGCAGCCACCAAGCAGCAGAAAGAGTCCGGTTGCGAAAAGCCATCTGGCGCAACGCTGGCGCAAAGCAGTGTGGGTGAACATAGGTTGCAGTATACGCAAAGGACTGGCCGTGCCATATCTCGACAACGGTTAGCTTGTCTGATAGCGCTTTTCAGGCGTTTGCTGTCTGATCGTGCCGTCCAGCGCTGTGTGCCAAGCCCGGTTGATGGGGTAAACCCTGTAACAGAGCACTCGGACCTCATTGTGCAAAGCCTGGACGGAGGTTGCCTGTGGGGCTGTATCAGCGTCTGGGCAAGGTGCATGAACCCCCGGAAATTTTGACCCGCAGGTCCGGTTCCGCCGCCCGGCAGCCCTGCGCTACAGCGGGTGCCGCAAGCGAACGAATTAGGCTAGAATGCACGGCCTCCAAGCACACCCCTTCTGAGGCTGTCCCGACGATGTTGATCCTGCGCGGCGCTCCTGCCCTTTCTGCCTTTCGCCACGGTAAGTTACTCGAGCAACTGAGCCAGAAAGTCCCCGCTGTTACTGGTTTGTATGCCGAATTTGCCCACTTTGCCGATACCGACGGCGAGTTGACCGCCGACCAGCAGCAGGTGCTGGGCCGTCTGCTCAAGTACGGCCCGAGCGTACCGGTACAGGAGCCCGCCGGTCGCCTGTTCCTGGTCGTGCCGCGCCTGGGCACTATTTCGCCCTGGGCCAGCAAGGCCAGCGACATCGCCCACAACTGCGGCCTGCAGTCGATCCAGCGCCTGGAGCGCGGCATTGCGTACTATGTGGCCGGTGACCTCAGCGACGCCGATGCCGAGCAGGTGTCGGCGCAGTTGCACGACCGCATGACCCAGCGCGTGCTGGGCCAGCTGGAGCAGGCCGCCGACATGTTCAGCCACGCCCAGCCAAGGCCCATGACGTCGGTGGACATCCTAGCCGGCGGCCGCGACGCCCTGGCCCAGGCCAACATTGACCTGGGCCTGGCACTGGCCGAGGACGAAGTGGACTACCTGGTCACCGCGTTCCAGGGCCTCAAGCGCAACCCCAACGACATCGAACTGATGATGTTCGCCCAGGCCAACTCCGAGCACTGTCGCCACAAGATCTTCAACGCCAGTTGGGACATCGACGGCCAGGCGCAGGACAAGAGCCTGTTCGGCATGATCAAGAACACCTACCAGATGCACAGCGAAGGTGTGCTGTCGGCGTACAAGGACAACGCTTCGGTCATCGTCGGCAACGTTGCAGGTCGTTTCTTCCCGAACCCTGAAACCCGCCAGTACGGTGCGGTGCAGGAGCCGGTACACATCCTGATGAAGGTGGAAACCCACAACCACCCGACCGCCATCGCACCTTTCTCCGGTGCCTCGACCGGTTCGGGCGGCGAAATCCGTGACGAAGGTGCCACCGGCCGCGGCGCCAAGCCCAAGGCCGGCCTGACCGGCTTCACCGTGTCCAACCTGCGCATCCCAGGCTTCGAGCAGCCCTGGGAGCAGGCCTACGGCAAGCCTGAGCGCATCGTGGACGCCCTCGACATCATGATCGAAGGCCCGCTGGGCGGCGCGGCCTTCAACAACGAATTCGGTCGCCCGGCCCTGACCGGTTACTTCCGTACCTTCGAGCAGTCCATCAACACCCCGCACGGTGAAGAAGTGCGCGGTTACCACAAGCCGATCATGCTCGCCGGCGGCATGGGCAACATCCGTGAAGACCACGTGCAGAAGGGCGAGATCACCGTCGGCGCCAAGCTGATCGTGCTCGGCGGCCCGGCCATGCTGATCGGCCTGGGCGGCGGCGCTGCCTCGTCGGTAGCCACCGGTGCCAGCTCGGCTGACCTGGACTTCGCCTCGGTACAGCGCGAAAACCCGGAGATGGAGCGCCGTTGCCAGGAAGTCATCGACCGCTGCTGGCAGCTGGGCGACGCCAACCCGATCGCCTTCATCCACGACGTCGGCGCCGGCGGCATCTCCAACGCCTTCCCGGAACTGGTCAACGACGGTGGCCGCGGTGGTCGCTTCGAGCTGCGCAATGTGCCCAACGACGAGCCGGGCATGGCCCCGCACGAAATCTGGAGCAACGAATCGCAGGAGCGTTACGTGCTGGCCGTCAGCGCTGTCGACTTCGAGCGCTTCAAGGCCATCTGCGAGCGTGAGCGCTGCCCGTTCGCCGTGGTCGGCGAAGCCACCGAAGAACAGCACCTGACCGTCACCGACAGCCACTTCGACAACACTCCGGTCGACATGCCGCTCGACGTGTTGCTGGGCAAGCCGCCACGCATGCACCGCTCGGTCACCCGCGAAGCCGAGCTGGGCGATGATTTCGACCCGAGCGAGCTGGACCTGGACACCGCTGTACAGCGCGTGCTGAGCCACCCGGCCGTGGCCAGCAAGAGCTTCCTGATCACCATCGGCGACCGCACCATCACCGGCCTGGTCGCCCGCGACCAGATGGTCGGCCCTTGGCAGGTACCGGTGGCCGACTGCGCCGTCACCGCCACCAGCTTCGATGTCTACACCGGCGAAGCCATGGCCATGGGCGAGCGTACTCCGCTGGCACTGCTGGATGCCCCGGCATCCGGGCGCATGGCCATCGGCGAAACCATCACCAACCTGGCCGCTTCGCATATCGACAAGCTGTCCGACATCAAGCTGTCGGCCAACTGGATGTCCGCTGCCGGCCACCCAGGTGAAGACGCGCGCCTATACGACACCGTCAAGGCTGTCGGCATGGAGCTGTGCCCTGAGCTGGGCATCACCATCCCGGTCGGCAAAGACTCGATGTCGATGAAGACCAAGTGGAGCGAAGAGGGCGTCGAGAAGAGCGTCACCTCGCCGATGTCGCTGATCATCACAGGCTTCGCCCCGGTCACTGACATCCGCAAGACCCTGACCCCGCAACTGCGCATGGACAAGGGCGAGACCGACCTCATCCTGATCGACCTGGGCCGTGGCAAGAACCGCATGGGTGCCTCGATCCTGGCCCAGACCTACGGCAAGATCGCAGCCCAGGCGCCGGACGTCGACGACGCCGAAGACCTCAAGGCGTTCTTCGCCGTGATCCAGGGTCTTAACGCCGACGGTCACTTGCTGGCCTACCACGACCGTTCCGATGGCGGCCTGGTCACCACCGTGCTGGAAATGGCCTTCGCTGGCCACTGCGGCCTGGACTTGCACCTCGATCCGCTGACCGACAGCAAGGCCGACATCCCGGCGATCCTCTTCAACGAAGAGCTGGGCGCGGTCATCCAGGTGCGCCAGGACGCTACCCCGGACGTACTGGTCCAGTTCAGCGCCGCAGGCCTGGGTGAGCAGTGCGTGGCGGTGATCGGCAAGCCGGTCAACAACGCCGAAATCTCCATCAGCCTGAACGGCGAAGTGCTGTTCGATGACGACCGCCGCATGCTGCAGCGCCAGTGGGCTGAAACCAGTTACCAGATCCAGCGCCTGCGCGACAACGCCGATTGCGCCGATCAGGAATTCGACCTGCTGCTCGAAGAAGACAACCCAGGGCTGTCGGTCAAGCTTGGCTTCGATGTCAACGATGACATCGCCGCGCCCTACATCAAGAAGGGCGTGCGTCCGCAAGTGGCCATCCTGCGCGAGCAGGGCGTCAACGGCCAGGTCGAAATGGCGGCTGCCTTCGACCGTGCCGGGTTCGCGGCCATCGACGTGCACATGAGCGACATTCTTGCCGGTCGCGTGGACTTCGAGGCCTTCAAGGGCCTGGTCGCCTGTGGCGGTTTCTCCTACGGCGACGTGTTGGGTGCCGGCGAGGGCTGGGCCAAGTCAGCCCTGTTCAACAGCCGTGCGCGTGATGCCTTCCAGGCGTTCTTCGAGCGCAACGACAGCTTCGCCCTGGGCGTGTGCAACGGTTGCCAGATGATGTCCAATCTGCATGAGCTGATCCCGGGTACCGAGTACTGGCCGCACTTCGTGCGTAACCGCTCCGAGCAGTTCGAGGCGCGGGTGGCCATGGTCGAGGTGCAGAAGTCCAACTCGATCTTCCTGCAGGGCATGGCCGGTTCGCGCATGCCGATCGCCATCGCCCACGGCGAGGGCCATGCCGAGTTCGCCAGTGAAGAGGCCTTGCTGGAGGCTGATGTGTCCGGTTGCGTGGCGCTGCGTTACGTGGACAACCACGGCAAGGCCACCGAGGCCTACCCGGCCAACCCCAACGGCTCGCCTCGCGGTATCACCGGGCTCACCAGCCGCGACGGCCGCGTGACCATCATGATGCCGCACCCGGAGCGTGTGTTCCGTGCCGTACAGAACTCGTGGCGCCCGGATGAGTGGCAGGAAGATGCGGCGTTGATGCGCATGTTCCGTAATGCGCGGGTGTGGGTGAACTAAGGCGTGTACAAGCTCGCCTTCTTTGTTCCTGCCAGCCATGTTGAGGTGGTCAAGGCTGCTGTGTTCGCCGCGGGTGGTGGGCACATGGGTGATTATGACCACTGCGCCTGGCAGACCTCGGGCCAGGGCCAGTTTCGTCCGTTGGACGGCAGCCAGCCGTATCTCGGGCAAACCGGTCAGGTCGAGGTGGTGGAAGAGTGGAAGGTGGAGCTGGTGGTGGCTGACGATCTAGTTGCCCAGGTCGTCGCAGCGCTCAGGCAAAGCCACCCGTACGAGACGCCAGCCTACGAGGTTTGGCGGCTCGCCGAGTTCTAGAGCGTAGCAAGGGTGCTCGCGGCGGTTCGACGCCTCGACACGCCCGCTCCCACTCGTATTTCACAGGTCCTGAACCTTGTGAGATCGCGTACCCCCTGCAGGAGCCTTGTGCCGCGAATGGGCAGCAAAGCGGCCCCTGTACGCTGGACGATCAGGCAGTCCCGATCTCCCCGCCATCATTGCGCTGAATCACCACCGTCGAAGCCCGCCGTCTCACCTTGGCCGCAGCCGGGGTAGCATCTGTAGCCTTGTCGGTATATGGCCAGTTCCCCGGGTGGTGAATGTTGACGAACAGCGTCTTGTTGTCCGGGGTAATGGCAATCCCGGTCACCTCGCAATCATTCGGCCCGACCAAGAAGCGGCGCAGGTCCACCTGGTTTTGCGTATTCATCGGCATTCGCTTGTCGCTGGCTGCTACCAGGGAAGCAGTATGATTTCACTCGAACTGTCGTGGAAGTGTTTTTGCTGAGCGATGCGTTCTTGGACGAAGCGCGTCCCAAGACTACGTCACTGCGCTAATCTGCTTGACAGCGCCACTGGATTGTAAAATTAAGTTTAGTGACGGATATAGTCATAAGGATCAGGTTGAATAGGTGTAACTCGAACCTCCCCGATAGTGTCTCTGATAAGTCTTCTTTCAAGGTAACTATAGGTTGCCAGCTGGGCGGCAACGCCGAGAGTAAGTGTGTTCGTCGCTTGATAGGTTAAAAGATTAGCTGCGGCTGCTATGGCTGCATTTTCTGCGCGGTTAATTATTAGGCTGGATAAGGGTTCTAGTACTTCGGCACTGTTAATAATCCTATTTCCAACACCTGCGACAAACTCGACGTCACCGATATCTACAGATACATGATATGAGTCCGGTGCCGGTGTGTGCCCGGCTCTATGCAGGATAAGTGTTAAATTTGGGCTCTGAGTGCGTTCGCCGCCGATACGTAGCTGTGCTCTATCCACAGAAATAGTTGGACGTTGACCAACAAGCCAATTTACTCCGCGCTTGATCCATTCCCACATTTTTCCACTAGGGTCATGCCGGTTGATGGGATCGTTCTGGCAATAGCAGTAGCCGTTAGGCCCGCCTTTACCGAATGGAGACATAGTGTCAGCCTGGAGAAATCGCCTCGATCTGCTACTGTAGAGCCGGCGTCCATTGCCGAGAACATAACAGTCCAGCATTGTATCGAGCCGCTGCCCGCTGAACGTAACAAGATGTGTTGATGGGGCTGCGTGCAGAAAACCATAGGGTGAAAAGTTCTGTTGAGTGCCTGCAGGGATACCGCGCAATGCGGTGTTTGAATTGTCAGATTGCAAGAGTTGACTGCTTGTTGTTATTGCATCTGATTCTGCTAATGCAATGCCATTGGCCCAGAGCAGGCGACGTGGGCTGTCACTTACTTCGCAAGCCAGTTTAGGGCCTTGGAAGAAAAATTTTTTCTTTTTTGTCGGGAGCACTGTCGAACGCATATACGTAGCCCGTGGCGAAGTATGTGACTGGATGATTTACTACTGGCTCGCCTACGTCTACTAGCAGATTTATCAGGTGGTTTGACTGCTTCCAATGGAACTGCAGTTTCGAGGGGAAATGAAAGGGAGGCGCTCGCGAAAAATCCAACGCGGTGTATATGGCATCGGCTGTGTCGGTGTTCGCGGGCTGGCCCGCTTGTATGGTTAGACTTGAAGGGGTGGTGGGACGCTAAAGCCGATTCTGACTGTCAGCAGCAGTACAGACTGTGGGAGACATCGCCCCACCCCTTCAAGCCCTAGAACCATAACGTGAGGAGCCACCCATGGCAATGCAGGTAGATCGGTTAATCGTGGGTGTAGATGTCGCAAAAGCGGAGCTGGTTATTCATCACGACGACCGCGATG
>NZ_JBICKJ010000032.1:0-38119 GCF_043104125.1 Pseudomonas sp. xss_4 | reverse complement strand
TGCGTATTTGAATACTGCTCGGATGTACTGTGGGAGCGGCCTAGTGCCGCGATGGGCCGCGCAGCGGCCCCAGGCTCCCAGCATCGAACGCGGGGCTCCAGCTACCGCGCCTGGGTCACCCGATCCACCAGGTACACCAGCCCGTGATAATCGATGCCACTGTGGGTCGACAAGCCAATCTCACAGGTGCGGCTGGTAGAAATGCCCTCGCCACAGTACTGCACGGCATCCTTCAGGCTGCGCAAGGCATGGGCATTGAGCTCCGGGGTGGTGAAGCCCTTGTCGCCAGCAAACCCACAGCAATGAATGCCTTCCGGTATCACCACCTGGGTGCTGCACCGCCGCGCCAGGTCGATCAGGGCCTGGCTTTCGCCCAAGTGCTGCGTACTGCAGGTCACATGCACGGCCACCGGTTCATCCTGCGGGGTGAAGGTAAGCCGGTCGACCAGGTGCGTGCGGATGAAACGCACGGGGTCGTACAGGTCCAAACGGGTATCCCCCAGGTCCTGGACCAGGCGCAACGTGCAGGGGCTGGTGTCGCAATAGATCGGGTCCAGGCCGCCACGGCTGGCGTGCAGCAAGGCATTGATCAGCTCCTGGCGCTTGTGTTCAGCCTGCTCGGGGTAGCCTTTGGAGGCGAAGGGCTGGCCGCAGCACAGGCTTTCGGCATTCTCCGGGAAGACGACCTGATACCCCGCTTTCTCCAACAGGCTGCGGGTCTTGTCCAGCAACGAGCTCTGCTCGCGATCGGCATACGCAGGGCCCATGACCTTGGACACGCAGGCAGCCAGGTAGACCACGCGCGGGCGCGGGTCGTTGCTCGCCTCACCTACGCGCACAGGGCGCAGAGGCTGGGGCATCGCCGGGGTCCAGCGGGGCACGCGGCCTTTGCTGGTCTTGCTCAGGACGGCGCTCAAGCGGTTAAGACGAGGCGCGCCCAGTAGCTTGCGGGCTGTATTGGCGGCGGTCAGGGACAGGCGCGCGCCGCCCATGGCCGTCTTGAAGTGTTCGGCCAACCAGTCGGCGGTCTTGCCACGTTCGGCCGCCTGGGCGCGCAGCTTCTTGACCAGCTCGCCGGTGTTGATGCCCACCGGGCAGCGCTGGGCACACAGCCCCGTGGCAGCGCAGGTGTCCATGCCCTGGTACTGGAAGGTGTCGCGCAGGGCGCGGGTATCCTGGCCGTTGCGTTCCTTGGCCTGGATATCCCGCCACATGACGATGCGCTGGCGCGGGCTGAGGGTCAGCCCCTTGGACGGGCACACCGGCTCGCAGAAACCGCATTCGATGCACTTGTCGACGATCGCGTCGGCAGCCGGCAGCGGCTTGAGGTGCTTGAGGTGAATGGCCGGGTCTTCGCTGAGCACCACATCAGGGTTGAGAATGCCGTTAGGGTCGAGCAGGCGCTTGAGCTGCCACATCAGCTGGTAGGCATCCTGGCCCCATTCGAGCGCCACGAAGGGCGCCATGTTGCGGCCGGTGCCGTGCTCGGCCTTGAGCGAGCCGCCGAACTCCACGGCCACCAACTGCGCCACGTCGTCCATGAAAGCCTGGTAGCGAGCCACTTCCTCGGCGCTGTTGAAACCCTGGGTGAAGACAAAATGCAGGTTGCCTTCCAGCGCATGGCCGAAAATGATCGCCTCGTCGTAGCGGTGCTGGTCGAACAGCTGGATCAGGCGGTTGACGCCCTCGGCCAGTTGCTCGACGGGGAAGGTGACGTCTTCGATGATGACCGTGGTGCCGGTCTGGCGCACGGCGCCCACGGCGGGGAAGGTGTCCTTGCGGATCTTCCACAGCTGGTTGTACACCACCGGGTCTTCGCTGAAATCCACTTGCTGTTCCAGGGGGAACTCGGCAATCGAGGCCATCACCTGGTGCACCTGCTCGTGCAGCAGGGTCTGGCTGGCGGCGCGGGATTCGATCAACAGCGCGCAGGCATTGGCCGACAGGCCCTTGACCCACACCGGCATGCCGGCCATGTCCTGCACCGAGCGCAGGCTGCGCCGGTCCAGCAACTCCACCGCCGACACGGGCTGGCGCTTGAGGATCGGCACGGCGCGGCAGCAGCTTTCGACACTGGGGAACACCAGCAGGGCGCTGGCCTTGTGTGGGTGGTCGGGCACGGTGTCGTAGGTCACCGCGCTGATGAAACCCAGGGTGCCCTCGGAGCCGACCAGCAGGTGCTGCAGGATGTCGAGCGGCTGGTCGAAATCCACCAGGGCATTGAGCGACAGGCCGGTGGTGTTCTTGAGCCGGTACTTGTGCCGGATGCGCTCGGCCAGGGCCGTGTTGGCGCGGGTCTCCCGGCCCAGGCGGGCGAGGGCGTCGAGCAAGGGGGCGTGGCTTTTCTGGAAGGCCGCGACGCTGGCCGGGTCCTCGCTGTCCAGGCAGGTGCCGTCGGCCAGCACCAGGCGCAGGCCGGCCAGGGTGTGGTAGGTGTTCTGCGCCGTGCCGCAGCACATGCCGCTGGCGTTGTTGGCGACGATGCCGCCAATCTTGCAAGCATTGATCGAGGCGGGGTCCGGGCCGATCTTGCGCCCGAACGGCGCCAGCCAGGCATTGGCCTGGGCGCCGATGACACCCGGCTGCAGCCTGATCTGCTCGCCCTGGCCGCGCACCTCGCGCCCGTTCCAGTTATCGCCCAGCACGATCAGGACCGAATCGCTGATGGCCTGGCCGGACAAGCTGGTGCCGGCAGCGCGGAAGGTGATGGGCACTCGCTCACGCTGGGCCAGCTTGATCAGGCCGACCACCTCGGCCTCGGACTCCACGCGCACCACCAGCTTGGGGATCAGGCGATAGAAGCTGGCATCGGTGCCGAAGGCCAGAGTAGAGGTCGGGTCGTCGAAGCGACGCTCGGCAGGTATCAGGCGCTCGGCATCGCGCAGAAACGCAGCAGGCAGGCTCATGCAGTCTCCTCGCGGGGCCGCGACGTCTGGTGCGGCGCGTGCCCCGGTAATCAGGCGGTGTTTCAGGCAGGCGCTCAGGCGCCCAGTTCGCGTACCAGCGAGTCGCGGGTGATCTCGCCGATGGACTTGGTGCCGGTCAGCACCATGGCCACGCGCATTTCTTTCTCGAACAGCTCCAGCAGGTTCTTCACCCCCGCCTGGCCATGAACTGCCAGGGCATACAGGAAGGCCCGGCCGATCAGCACGGTGTCCGCGCCCAGGGCGATCATGCGCACCACGTCCAGGCCGCTGCGAATGCCGGAGTCAGCCAGGATCTTCAGGTCGCCCTTCACCGCGTCGGCAATCGCCGGCAAGGCGCGGGCACTGGATAGCACGCCGTCGAGCTGGCGGCCACCGTGGTTGGACACGACGATGCCGTCGGCGCCGAACTTGACCGCATCGCGGGCATCGTCGGCGTCGAGGATGCCTTTGATGATCATCGGGCCGTCCCAGAACTCGCGGATCCACTCCAGGTCGCGCCAGGAAATGGACGGGTCGAAGTTGTTGGCCAGCCAGCCGATGTAGTCGGCCAGGCCGGTGGGGTTGCCCCGGTAGGTGGAGATGTTGCCCAGGTCGTGCGGGCGGCCCATGACGCCCACGTCCCATGCCCACTGCGGGTGGGTCATGGCTTGCAGCATACGCCGCAGCGGGCCGTTCTTGCCGCTCATGCCCGAGTGGGCATCACGGTAGCGGGCGCCGGGAGTAGGCATGTCGACGGTGAACACCAGGGTGCGAACGCCGGCGGCCTTGGCGCGCTCCAGGGCATTGCGCATGAAGCCGCGGTCCTTGAGCACGTACAGCTGGAACCACATCGGCCGGTCGATGGCCGGGGCCACTTCTTCGATGGGGCAGACCGAAACGGTGGACATCGTGAACGGGATGCCGTGGGCGGCCGCCGCACGGGCCGCCTGCACTTCGCCACGACGGGCGTACATGCCGGTCAGGCCGACCGGGGCCAGGGCCACGGGCATGCTCAGGGTTTCACCGAACAGCTCGGTCTGCAGGCTGAGTTCGGACATGTTCTTCAGCACGCGCTGGCGCAGGGCGATGCTGGCCAGGTCCGAAACGTTGTGGCGCAGCGTGTACTCGGCGTAGGCGCCGCCGTCGGCATAGTGGAACAAGAAGGGCGGCAACTTGCGTTGGGCGGCGGCGCGGTAATCGGTAGAGGCGGAAATGATCATGGGCTCTCGCAGCTTGGCAGGTGAGTAAGGCCGGGCAATGTGGGCTGCCCGGCCCCTTTCACTTTAGTGATGAACCAGCATGCCGGTCAGCCAGTAGGCCTGCACCAAGGTGATCAGGCCGACGATGGTGGCGAAGAACAGGCTGTGCTTGACGGTGAAGCGGAACAGGTCGGACTCCTTGCCCACAAGGCCGGTGGCGGCGCACGCCACGGCGATCGACTGCGGCGAGATCATCTTGCCGGTCACGCCGCCGCTGGTGTTGGCTGCAACCAGCAGGGTGTCGTTCACGCCGATCTGGTGTGCGGTGGTGGCTTGCAACGAGCTGAACAGGGCATTGGAGGAGGTGTCCGAACCGGTCAGGAACACCCCCAGCCAGCCCAGGAACGGCGAGAAGAACGGGAACGCCGCGCCGGTGCCAGCCAGTACCAGGGCCATGGTCGAGGACATGCCGGAGTAGTTGGTCACGAAGGCGAAGGCCAGCACCATGCCAATGGACAGGATGGGCCAGCGCAGCTCGTACAGGGTTTCCTTGAAAGTGGTCAGACCAGTTTTGAGGTTGATCTTGAGCACGGCCATGGAGATCAGCGCCGACAGGAAAATCGCGGTGCCCGTGGCAGAAATCGGGTCGAGCTTGAACACGGCCGGCATGGCCGTAGGCGCGGCCACGATGGGGGCGGTCTTGATCACCAGTTGGTCGAGGTGCGGGATGGCGAAGTTGAACACGAAGTTGTACATCGCACCGCCCGGGGCGAACGCGGCCTTGAAGGGCTTGAGGGTCCAGATCGTGACCAGCACCGTGAGAATCAGGAACGGCGACCAGGCTTTGAAGATTTCACCCAGGCTGTAGGGGCTTGGCTGGCTGCCACCGGTTTGCACCACGGCCGCGCCAACGCTGCCGGTGGCCGCTGCGAACGAGCGCTTGGGCTGCCACACTTTCAGGAACAGGGTCAGGGCGATCAGGCTGGCCAGGGCCGAGGTGATGTCCGGCAGTTCCGGGCCGATGAAGTTCGAGGTGAAGTACTGGGTGACGGCGAAGCTCAGGCCGGCCACCAGGGCTGCGGGCCAGGTTTCTTTCACGCCGCGCAGGCCGTCCATCATGAACACCAGCCAGAAAGGCACGAACAGCGACAGCAACGGCAGCTGGCGACCGGTCATGGCGCCGATGTGGAAGGCGTCGATGCCGGTGACCTGGCCTGCCACGATGATCGGGATGCCCAGCGCGCCGAAAGCGACCGGTGCGGTGTTGGCGATCAGGCACAGGCCTGCGGCGTACAGCGGGTTGAAGCCAAGGCCCACCAGCAGCGCGGCGGTGATCGCTACCGGCGCACCAAAGCCGGCCGCCCCTTCCAGGAAGGCGCCGAAGCAGAAACCGATCAGCAGCACCTGCAAGCGCTGGTCGTCGGTGATCGACAGCACCGAGCTGCGGATCACCTCGAACTGGCCGCTCTTGACCGTGAGTTTGTACAGGAACACGGCCGCGACGATGATCCAGGCGATGGGCCACAGACCATAGAGGAAGCCGTAGCCGGCAGCGGCCAGGGCCATGTCGACAGGCATCTTGAAGGCGAAGATCGCCACCAGGATCGACAGACCCAAGGTGATGCTGCCGGCGACGTGGCCTTTGAGGCGGAAGACGGCCAGGGCCAGGAAGAAGAATACGATGGGGATGACCGCCGCCAGGGCGGACAGGCCGAGACTGCCCAGCGGGCTGTAGAGTTGTTGCCAGGTTTGCATATGGGGTGGCCCCTAATTGTTGTTGGTCATGCGCTGGCCCTGGATAATTGGTAAGACCAATTTACAATGGCTCGCCGCTAGGTTAAAAGCGCACACGGGGGTGTGTCAATTTGTCCGAGGCAGCACTTTGGTCGAATGCCGATAAGCGGGCAGGTGATGTGGCATGAAAAACGAGCGCTGGTGGGTGTCGGCCGGCTGCGGATCGGCGAGAATGGATGCCCCGGATATCAGCCGGGATTCGTGGAGAGCGTGTGATGGTTTTTGATCAGGTCCGCCAGCGGCGCCTGTCCGACGACATTGTCGATCGGTTGGAAGGGATGATTCTGGAAGGCACGTTGACGTCGGGCCAGCGGCTGCCGGCCGAACGTGTGCTGGCCGAGCAGTTCGGGGTATCACGCCCGTCGTTGCGCGAAGCGATCCAGAAACTGGTGGCCAAGGGCTTGCTGGTCAGCAAGCAGGGCGGCGGCAACTATGTGGCGCAGTCGCTGGGCTCCACGTTCAGCGACCCGTTGTTGCAACTGCTCGAACACAGCCCCCAGGCGCAACACGACCTGCTGGAGTTCCGCCACACCCTGGAGGCGTCTTGTGCCTATTACGCTGCCCAGCGCGCCACTGCACCCGACCGGGCTCGCTTGAAGGAGGCGTTCGACGTGCTGCAGGACTGCTACGCGCGGGCAGGGGAGGTCACACGGGCCGAAGAAGGCGCCGCCGATGCGCGTTTTCACCTGGCCATTGCCGAGGCCAGTCACAATGCCGTGCTGCTGCATACCATCCGCGGGTTGTTCGACTTGCTCAAGCGCAACGTGGTCACCAACATCGGGGGCATGTACCAGCAACGCAGCGAAACGCGCGACATGCTGATCAGTCAGCACCGGGAGTTGTACCTGGCGATTGTCGAAGGTCGGGCCGAGGATGCGCGGGAGGTGTCCAGCCGGCACATTCTGTACGTGCAGGAGGTGCTTGAAGAGGCGCACGAAGAGGCGCAGCGGGTCGCGCGGGCGGAGCGACGCAACGGGCACTAAGGGTATTTGTGCAGGCGAGTGTGCGCGGGGTATTTGTGCAGGCGAGTGTGCGCGTGAACAGCAGGCCGCTGCGGGCGACGTGCTGTTCACGGCAGGTACACATCCCTTTGAGGAAAAGATCGGGCAACTAGCTGCCCGTACCATCACTCGGCGGGGAAGGGGGCAAACGTTAGTCTTCCTTGCCCTTGTTGCGTACGGCCCGCTGCAGCTCGCGGTTGGAATCGCGTTCGCGCACGGTATCGCGCTTGTCGTATTCCTTCTTGCCCTTGCCCAGTGCGATTTCGCACTTGATCAGGTGCTTGCTCCAGTACAGCGCCAATGCCACGCAGGTATAACCCTTCTGCGCCACGGCCGCTTCCAGGCGCTCAAGCTCACGCTTGTTGAGCAGCAGCTTGCGGGTGCGGATGGGGTCTGCGATGACGTGGGTGCTGGCGGTGGTCAGCGGGGTGATGTGGCTGCCGAACAGCCAGGCCTCACCGTCCTTGAGCAGCACATAGCTGTCAACGAGGTGCGCCTTGCCGGCTCGCAGGCTTTTTACTTCCCAGCCGGACAGGACCAGCCCGGCCTCGAACTTGTGCTCGATGAAGTAATCGTGTCGCGCTTTCTTGTTCTGCGCGATGGTCCCGGTCGGATGTTTTTTTTGCTTAGCCATAGGGACGGCATTATAGGCAAGTCCGCGCGTCGTCCGCTATGGGATTTCTGCGTGCTTGAGCCACTGGAATGAATACCGGACAATACCTGCACTGTCATAGGTACAGAACCTGTAATCGGAATGCTGCGAAGCACCGCCACCCAGCCTTGGAAGTGACGCCTGGATGACTACCCATATTCAACGCTCCGCCCTGCTGCCATACCCCGCCCAGGCCTTGTACGACCTGGTAAACGATGTGGCCAGCTACCCGGACTTCTTGCCCTGGTGTTCCGACTCGACGGTGCTCGAAGCCAGCGAAACTCACATGCGCGCCAAGCTCGAGGTGGCCAAAGGCGGTATCAGCCAGCACTTCGTTACCCGTAATGTGCTGGTGCCGGGGCAATCCATCGAGATGAACCTGGAGGAGGGGCCGTTCTCTCAGCTGCACGGCATCTGGGTGTTCAAGCCCTTGGGTGAGAAGGCCTGCAAGATCAGCCTGGACTTGTCGTTCGACTATGCCGGCTCATTGGTGCGCGCCACTTTGGGGCCGCTGTTCAATCAGGCCGCCAATACCCTGGTGGATGCGTTTTGCGAGCGTGCCAAGCAGTTGTACGCTGCTTCCTAAGGGTTGCAATCGAGGTATGGCCACACTCAAGTGGCAGGGAGCGGTGACGCTCGATTGGAAGCGTCTCTTGCAGCAATGAAAAAGCCCGGACACTGTCCGGGCTTTTTCGTATCAGCGCGTTTAGCGCGTTTCCAGCGGTGCCGGTGTAGGCACTGGCGTGGTTTCGATGGTGTCGATCTCGCGCTGGATGGATTCCTCGACCGAGCCTGGTTTGGCCGGTTTTTCTTCCGGTTGGGCTGCCGGCTGCTCGCCGTTGGCACCTGGGCTGACCGTGGTGTCGCCGCTGCCACCAAGGATTTCCTGGTCGCGGCTGACGCCCGGCATGAAGTCGCCAGACAGGCTTACCAGCTGGTCGCTTTCATTGAAGAAAATGCTCATGCGTTCCTGTTGGCGCTGACCGCCACCAGGTTGCAGGCTGTAGAGGTAGTCCCACCGGTTGGTGTGGAACGTATCCTGAATCAGAGGGTTGCCCATGATAAACCGCACTTGCCGCCGGGTCATTCCCGGACGCAATTGGTCTATCATGTCCTGCGTGACGACATTGCCCTGCTGGATGTCGATTTTGTAAACCCCGGGAAACGAGCAACCGGCGAGTGCGAGCAGTCCCACGAAGGTGAGGCTGGTTAGCAAGAGCTTGGTGTTTTGCATCGGTGGGCGACTTCCACTATCTTGGCTGGACAACGTAAACACCGATCATACCCGTATTAAGAGAAGCTGCGAAGCAGCATCGGCGAGAAAGCTGACCATGGTTGAAAATAGCGAATTGCGCAAAGCCGGTCTCAAGGTGACCCTGCCTCGAGTCAAGATCCTTCAAATGCTCGACTCTGCCGAGCAGCGTCACATGAGCGCCGAAGATGTGTACAAGGCCCTCATGGAGGCAGGCGAGGATGTTGGCCTGGCCACCGTGTACCGTGTACTGACCCAGTTCGAAGCAGCAGGTCTGGTGGTTCGCCACAACTTCGACGGCGGTCATGCGGTGTTCGAACTGGCCGATGGCGGTCACCACGACCATATGGTCAACGTGGATACCAGTGAAGTCATCGAGTTCATGGACGCCGAGATCGAGAAGCGTCAGCGTGAAATCGTCGAAGAGCATGGTTTCGAGCTGGTGGACCACAACCTGGTCCTTTATGTGCGTAAGAAGAAGTAACGATTACTTCGTTCTGAACAGCAAAGGCGACCCTGGGGTCGCCTTTGTTTTTTCTGCAAACGGTGGTGGTGACCGTTATTCCGGCCCTGTGCCGAAGTGCCTCAGGCCTTGCCGCTGACCACCATCTTGCGCGCATGGGCCAGCGATTCCTTGGTCAGGTCGATGCCACCCAGCATGCGCGCCACTTCTTCGACCCGCTCGCGTTTGCCAAGGCTGGCCACGGCCGTGTGCGTGGTATCGCTCTCGCGGACCTTGTGCACGAACAGGTGGTGATGCCCTTGGGCGGCTACCTGAGGCAGGTGGGTGACGGTCAGCACCTGGCCGCGTTCGCCCAGGCGACGCAACAGCTGGCCCACGATTTCCGCCGTAGGCCCGCCGATACCCACGTCCACTTCGTCGAATACCAGGGTAGGGATGCGCGACGTCTGTGCCGTAATGACCTGGATCGCCAGGCTGATCCGGGACAGTTCGCCGCCCGAGGCGACTTTGGACAGCGCCTTGAGAGGCTGGCCGGGGTTGGCGCTGACCAGCAATTCGATCTGCTCCAGCCCATTGGGTGATAGGTCGGCCGTGTCATTGGGCGTGAGCTGAATGCAGAAGCGGCCACCGGGCATGCCCAGGCGCTGGATTTCCTGCTCGACCGCCTCTGCCAGTTGCTTGGCGGCATGCTGACGCAACCCGCTCAGTTCGCGGGCCTTCTCTTTATAGTGCTGAGCGAATGCAGCCATTTCTTCGCCCAGGCGCTCCAGGGATTCATCGCTGGCGTTGAGCCCTTCGAGCTCCTCCATCAACTGCTGCTGCAGGTGCGGTAGCTCCGTGGGGTGCACCCGGTGTTTGCGCGCCAGGGTGTAGATAGTGTCGAGGCGCTCTTCCAGGGCCTGGAGGCGCATGGGGTCGGCATCGAAATTGTCGAGGAAGCGGTTGAGTTCGCCCACGGCTTCTTCCACCTGAATCTGCGCGCTGGCAATCAGGTTGGCCGCTTCCGACAGTGCCTTGGGGGCGTTGCTGGCAGCGCCCAGCCGGTTGAGGCTGGAGGTGAGCGCGCCAAGCACATTGCCCGAATCGCTTTCACTGCACTGGTCGATGACCTGGCGGCAAATGCCGAACAGGGCCTCGGCGCTGGTGAGGTTCTTGTGCTCCTGCTCCAGGTGCTCCAGCTCGTTTTCGCCCAGGCCTAGGTTGTCCAGCTCTTCGAGCTGGTAGCTGAGCAGTTGGTGACGGGCACGCTGTTCGTCGCCGGAATTGGACAGGCGCTCCAGTTCGAGCCGGGTCTGGTTCCAGCGCTTGGCCGCCATCTGCACTTGCCGG
The DNA here is from genome assembly GCF_043104125.1 of Pseudomonas sp. xss_4. Classification (NCBI taxonomy): domain Bacteria; kingdom Pseudomonadati; phylum Pseudomonadota; class Gammaproteobacteria; order Pseudomonadales; family Pseudomonadaceae; genus Pseudomonas; species Pseudomonas sp. xss_4. The sequence continues at coordinate 27,523 of NZ_JBICKJ010000032.1, read as the reverse complement.
GCCAGGTCGATGGCCCCGGCGTACTCGTCGAGCAGGCGCCGGTGGGTATCGGCCTTGAGCAGGGACTGGTGCTCGTGCTGGCTGTGGATGTCGATCAGCAGCTCGCCCAGAGCCTTGAGGTCACCGAGGGGGCAGGGCGTACCGTTGATATAGCCACGGCTGCGGCCTTCGGCAGTGATGACACGCCGCAGGATGCACAGCCCATCGCTGGCCAGGTCACGTTCGGCGAGCCAAGTGTGGGCCTCGGGGATGTCGACCAGGTCGAACGTGGCGAGGATGTCGGCCTTGTCGGTGCCGGGGCGTACCACGCCGCTGTCGGCGCGGTCGCCCAGGGCCAGGCCCAGGGCATCGAGCATGATCGACTTGCCCGCACCTGTCTCGCCCGTGATCACGGACATGCCGCGGGCGATTTCCAGGTCGAGGTGTTCGACGATGGCGTAGTTGTGAATGGACAGGTGCACCAGCATGAGGGCGACTCCAGAAAGTCATGTCTGGTTATTTATACAGTAGTTTTTTCCAGCCTGCCAATGCCCTTTTGGTGCAAACGCTTCAAGGCGTAAAAACCAGGCTGCCCCTTGAAGCTGTATTTTCCGGCCCCATATACGCCACATCACCGGCGAGCCTGGCTCGCAGTCCACCAAATTGCGCAGGAGATATCCCATGGCTGATGAGCAGCTGAACGAGAAAGACCTCAACGTCGAGCAAACCGGTGCCGACAACGCAGCTGATGCCCGCGTGCTGGAACTCGAAGAACAGCTGGCCGCGGCCAAGGACCAGTCACTGCGTACCGTGGCCGAACTGCAGAACATTCGCCGGCGTGCCGAGCAGGATGTGGAAAAGGCGCACAAGTTCGCCTTGGAGAAGTTCTCCACCGACCTGCTGCCTGTGATCGACAGCCTGGAACTGGCCCTGACTCACTCCAGCGCCCAGGACGAACACGTCAAGCAGATCCGCGAGGGCGTCGAGCTGACCCTGAAGATGTTCCAGGACACCCTCAAGCGCTACAACCTCGAAGCCATCGATCCGCATGGTCAGCCGTTCAACCCTGAGCACCACCAGGCCATGGCCATGCAGGAAAACGCCGAGGTCGAACCCAACAGCGTACTGAACGTGTTCCAGAAGGGCTACCTGCTCAATGGCCGCCTGCTGCGCCCCGCCATGGTGGTGGTCAGCAAGGCGCCGAGCGCAGCGCAACCTTCTATCGATGAAAAGGCTTGAAATCCTTTCGGGCATCCCCATCTAGGTGTCAAGCCTTCAAGTATTACCGCAGTTGGCCGCAGTAGCCGCTGCTACCTCATTCAAGTTTCGGGAGAGTTAACATGGGCAAGATCATCGGTATCGACCTGGGGACCACCAACTCGTGCGTCTCCGTGCTGGAAAACGGTAACGTCAAGGTCATCGAGAACGTCGAGGGTGCGCGTACCACCCCATCGATCGTGGCATACGCCAACGATGGCGAAATCCTGGTCGGCCAGTCGGCCAAGCGCCAGGCCGTGACCAACCCGCACAACACCCTGTTCGCAGTCAAGCGCCTGATCGGCCGCCGCTTCGAAGAAGACGTCGTACAGAAAGACATCAAGCTGGTGCCTTACAAGATCGTCAAGGCCAGCAACGGCGACGCCTGGGTCCAGGCCAGCGGCAAGGACATGGCGCCACCGCAGATCAGCGCCGAAGTTCTGAAGAAAATGAAGAAGACCGCCGAAGACTACCTCGGCGAGCCTGTGACCGAAGCGGTCATCACCGTACCGGCCTACTTCAACGACAGCCAGCGTCAGGCCACCAAGGACGCCGGCCGCATCGCCGGTCTGGACGTCAAGCGCATCATCAACGAGCCGACCGCCGCTGCACTGGCCTACGGCATGGACAAGGCCAAGGGCGACCACACCGTGATCGTCTATGACCTGGGTGGTGGTACCTTCGACGTTTCGGTCATCGAAATTGCCGAAGTCGACGGCGAGCACCAGTTTGAAGTACTGGCCACCAACGGCGACACCTTCCTGGGTGGCGAAGACTTCGACATGCGCCTGATCGACTACCTCGTCGACGAGTTCAAGAAAGAGTCCGGCATGGACCTGAAGAACGATCCACTGGCCCTGCAGCGCCTGAAGGAAGCTGCTGAAAAGGCCAAGATCGAGCTGTCTTCGGCCCAGTCGACCGACGTCAACCTGCCGTACATCACTGCAGATGCAACCGGTCCGAAGCACCTGAACGTGAAGATTTCCCGCGCCAAGCTGGAATCGCTGGTCGAGGACCTGGTCAGCCGCACCATCGAGCCTTGCCGCATCGCGCTCAAGGACGCCGGTATCGACGCCAGCAAGATCGACGACGTGATCTTGGTCGGCGGTCAGACCCGTATGCCGCTGGTTCAGAAAGCCGTTGCCGACTTCTTCGGCAAGGAAGCGCGCAAGGACGTGAACCCGGACGAAGCCGTCGCCATGGGTGCTGCCATCCAGGGCGCAGTCTTGGCCGGTGACGTGAAGGACGTCCTGCTGCTGGACGTCAGCCCGCTGACCCTCGGTATCGAAACCATGGGCGGCGTGATGACTTCGCTGATCGAGAAGAACACCACCATCCCGACCAAGAAGTCGCAGGTGTTCTCGACTGCTGACGACAACCAGGGGGCGGTGACCATTCACGTGCTGCAAGGCGAGCGCAAGCAGGCGGCACAGAACAAGTCGCTGGGCAAGTTCGACCTGGCTGACATTCCGCCAGCGCCACGTGGCGTGCCGCAGATCGAAGTGACCTTCGACATCGACGCCAACGGCATCCTGCACGTCAGCGCCAAAGACAAGGCCACCGGCAAGTCGCAGTCCATCGTCATCAAGGCCAACTCCGGCCTGTCGGACGAAGAAATCGAGCGCATGGTGCGTGACGCCGAGGCCAATGCCGAGGAAGACCGCAAGTTCGAAGAACTGGCCGCTGCCCGTAACCAGGGTGATGCACTGGTTCACTCGACCCGCAAGATGGTCGCTGACGCGGGTGACAAGGTCACCGCTGAAGAGAAGACTGCCATCGAAGCGGCCGTGGTTGCCCTGGAAACCGCCGTCAAAGGCGACGACAAGGCTGCCATCGACGCCAAGGTCGAAGAGCTGTCCAAGGTCTCTGCACCGGTTGCCCAGAAAATGTACGCCGAGCAGTCGGCCGAACAGCCTCAGGGCGGCGCGCAGCAGGCCGAGCCGGAAGCCAAGCACGACGACGTGGTGGACGCCGAGTTCGAAGAAGTGAAAGACAACAACAAGCAGTAATTCCTGCAAGTTGTCGGCCAGTGCACCGCCGTTTGGCGGTGAACTGGTAGGATGTCGCCGCGCGGGGGCTTGCTCCCGCGTTGACGTATCTGGAATTCGAGAATTTTTGCAGCATTTGTCAGCCCCCCGTGGGGAGCAGATGCTGACGGCGCGGCGCAGATGCCGGACGCCCAACAAGGTGTAAATGACCTATGTCCAAGCGTGATTATTATGAGGTCCTGGGTGTCGAGCGCGGCGCCACGGATGCTGACCTCAAGAAGGCCTATCGCCGGTTGGCGATGAAGTACCACCCCGACCGCAACCCGGGTGATAAAGAGTCCGAAGACAAATTCAAGGAAGCCAACGAGGCGTACGAGGTCCTGTCGGATGCCAGCAAGCGCGCGGCGTTCGATCAATATGGCCATGCCGGCGTCGATCCGAGCATGGGTGGCGGCGGGGCCGGTTTCGGGGGCGCTAACTTCTCCGACATCTTCGGTGATGTGTTCAGCGACTTCTTCGGTGGTGGCCGGGGTGGCGGACGCGGCGGCGCTCAGCGCGGCAGCGACCTGCGTTACACCCTGGAGTTGAACCTGGAAGAAGCCGTGCGCGGCACCACGGTCAGCATTCGCGTGCCGACGCTGGTCAACTGCCAGCCGTGCGATGGCAGCGGTGCGAAGAAAGGTTCCACCCCGTCGACCTGCCCCACTTGCGGTGGTATCGGCCAGGTACGCATGCAGCAGGGCTTCTTCTCGGTGCAGCAGACCTGCCCGCGCTGCCATGGCCAGGGCAAGATCATCACCGACCCTTGCGGGGCCTGCCATGGCGAAGGCCGGGTCGAGGAATACAAGACCCTGTCGGTCAAGGTGCCAGCAGGTGTCGACACCGGTGATCGCATTCGCCTGTCGGGCGAGGGCGAAGCTGGCGCGCACGGTGGGCCGACCGGCGACCTGTACGTGGTGATCAACGTGCGTGAGCATGAGATCTTCCAGCGTGATGGCAAGCACCTGTACTGCGAAGTGCCGATCAGCTTCACCGACGCTGCGCTGGGTGGCGAACTCGAAGTGCCAACCCTCGATGGTCGGGTCAAGCTGCGCATCCCTGAAGGCACCCAGACCGGTAAGCAGTTCCGCCTGCGTGGCAAGGGCGTGGCGCCTGTGCGCGGTGGTGGTGCGGGTGATTTGCTGTGCCGCGTGGCGGTGGAAACGCCGGTCAACCTCAGCCGTCGTCAGCGCGAACTGCTCGAAGAGCTGCGTGATTCGCTCGAAGGCGACAGCTCCCATTCGCCCAAGGCCAGTGGCTGGTTCGATGGCGTGAAGCGCTTCTTCGGCGATCTCTGACAAGGAAAAGGCTATGCGACGTATTGCAGTGATGGGCGCGGCAGGGCGAATGGGCAAGACCCTCGTCGAAGCCGTGCAGCAAACCGCAGGTGCCGGCCTGACGGCTGCCATCGACCGCCCGGACAGCACGCTGGTGGGTGCGGACGCAGGCGAGTTGGCCGCCCTGGGGCGCATTGGCGTGCTGTTGTCCGACGACCTGGTCAAGGTTGCCGATGACTTCGACGTGCTGATCGACTTCACCCATCCATCGGTCACCCTGAAGAACCTGGCGTTCTGCCGCAAGCATGGCAAGGCCATGGTCATCGGCACCACCGGGTTCACCGTGGAAGAAAAGCACCTGCTGGCCGAAGCGGGCAAGGACATTCCGATCGTGTTCGCGGCCAACTTCAGTGTAGGGGTCAACCTCAGCCTCAAGCTGCTGGACATCGCGGCGCGTGTGCTGGGCGACGACGTCGATATCGAGATCATCGAGGCGCACCACCGCCATAAAGTCGATGCGCCTTCGGGCACCGCGCTGCGCATGGGCGAAGTGGTGGCCAATGCGCTGGGGCGCGACCTGCAGGAAGTGGCGGTGTATGGCCGCGAAGGGCAGACCGGTGCACGTGATCGCAAGACCATTGGCTTTGCCACGGTGCGCGCCGGTGACGTGGTCGGTGATCACACGGTGCTGTTCGCTGCCGAAGGCGAGCGCCTGGAGATCACCCACAAGGCCTCCAGCCGCATGACGTTCGCCAAGGGTGCCGTGCGAGCGGCCTTGTGGCTGGACGGGCGCGAGCCTGGCCTGTACGACATGCAGGATGTGCTCGAGCTGCACTGAGCCCTCGGCCCAGACCAGAGCAACCTGCCGCCGATGATACGCACCCAGGCGTGTCAGGGCGGGGGGGGCCACCTCTAGCAAGTGGCTCTGGTAGCGGTCTGTCGCATTCATGTGTTTAAGAGGCACATATGCGGTAGACCGAAAACGCACTTTTCTGTAAGCTACAGCTTTAGTGTGTCCACTAAAAGCGCGCAGCGAATTGAATTCAGCACATAAAAGCGGGGTGACGTGTCCATACGTCACTCCGCTTTTTTGCAACCTGCGATCGCCCTTTCATGCTTGATTTTCGGGAGGTCTTCTTGACAAAGCCAGCCATACTCGCCCTTGCCGACGGCAGTATTTTCCGCGGTGAGGCAATCGGTGCCGACGGCCAGACCGTTGGTGAAGTGGTATTCAACACCGCTATGACCGGCTACCAGGAAATCCTTACAGACCCTTCCTACGCGCAGCAAATCGTGACTCTGACCTACCCGCACATCGGCAACACCGGCACCACGCCAGAAGACGCAGAATCCAACCGCGTCTGGTCGGCCGGCCTGGTCATTCGCGATCTGCCGCTGCTGGCCAGCAACTGGCGTAACACCCAGTCGCTGCCCGAGTACCTCAAGGCCAACAACGTGGTGGCCATTGCGGGCATCGACACCCGTCGCCTGACTCGAATCCTGCGTGAAAAGGGCGCTCAGAACGGCTGCATCCTGGCCGGTGACGACATCAGCGAAGAAGCCGCAATCGCCGCTGCGCGCGGCTTCCCAGGCCTCAAGGGCATGGACCTGGCCAAGGTAGTTTCCACCAAGGAGCGCTACGAATGGCGTTCCAGCGTGTGGGAGCTCAAGACCGATAGCCACCCCACCCGCGAAGTTGCCGACCTGCCTTATCACGTGGTGGCGTTCGACTACGGCGTCAAGCTGAACATCCTGCGCATGCTGGTCGCCCGTGGCTGCCGCGTCACCGTGGTGCCGGCCCAGACGCCCGCCAGCGAAGTGCTGGCTCTCAACCCGGACGGCGTGTTCCTGTCCAACGGCCCGGGCGACCCCGAGCCTTGTGACTATGCCATCCAGGCGATCAAGGAAATCCTGGAAACCGACATCCCGGTCTTCGGCATCTGCCTGGGTCACCAGCTGCTGGCCCTGGCCTCCGGCGCCAAGACCGTGAAGATGGGCCACGGCCACCACGGTGCCAACCACCCGGTTCAGGATCTCGATACCGGTGTGGTCATGATCACCAGCCAGAACCACGGCTTTGCGGTGGACGAAGCGACCTTGCCTGGCAACGTGCGCGCCATTCACAAGTCGCTGTTCGACGGTACCCTGCAGGGTATCGAGCGCACCGATAAGAGCGCGTTCAGCTTCCAGGGCCACCCTGAAGCGAGCCCAGGCCCGACCGACGTCGCGCCACTGTTCGATCGTTTCACCGATGCCATGGCCAAGCGCCGCTGAGTCTCCTGCTTCAAGGCCCCGGGCTGGCATGTGCCATGCCCGGATGCGCCTGACCCAGATTGTTCAACGCGGCTTGCCGACTGACCCCGGATTTGAGTGACAACCATGCCAAAACGTACAGACATCAAAAGCATCCTGATTCTCGGCGCTGGCCCGATCGTGATCGGCCAGGCCTGCGAATTCGACTACTCCGGCGCCCAGGCTTGCAAAGCCCTGCGCGAGGAGGGGTTCCGCGTCATCCTGGTGAACTCCAACCCAGCCACCATCATGACCGACCCGGCCATGGCCGACGCCACCTACATCGAGCCGATCAAATGGCAGTCGGTGGCCAAGATCATCGAGAAAGAGCGCCCTGACGCTGTCCTGCCGACCATGGGTGGCCAGACTGCCCTGAACTGCGCCCTGGACCTTGAGCGCCACGGCGTTCTGGAGAAGTTCGGCGTGGAAATGATCGGCGCCAATGCCGACACCATCGACAAGGCCGAAGACCGCTCGCGCTTCGACAAGGCCATGAAGGACATCGGCCTGGAGTGCCCGCGCTCCGGTATCGCCCACAGCATGGAAGAGGCCAACGCGGTGCTCGAGAAGCTTGGCTTCCCTTGCATCATCCGTCCGTCGTTCACCATGGGCGGCACTGGCGGCGGCATCGCCTACAACCGCGAAGAATTCGAAGAAATCTGCACCCGTGGCCTGGACCTGTCGCCGACCAAGGAACTGCTGATCGACGAATCGCTGATCGGCTGGAAGGAATACGAGATGGAGGTGGTCCGCGACAAGAAGGACAACTGCATCATCGTCTGCTCCATCGAGAACTTCGACCCGATGGGCGTGCACACCGGCGACTCGATCACCGTCGCCCCGGCGCAGACCCTGACCGACAAGGAATACCAGATCATGCGCAACGCCTCCCTGGCGGTGCTGCGTGAAATCGGCGTCGAGACCGGCGGTTCCAACGTGCAATTCGGCATTTGCCCGAACACCGGTCGTATGGTCGTCATCGAGATGAACCCGCGTGTGTCGCGCTCCTCGGCATTGGCTTCGAAAGCCACCGGCTTCCCGATCGCCAAGATCGCCGCCAAGCTGGCCATCGGCTACACCCTGGACGAGCTGCAGAACGACATCACCGGTGGCCGCACGCCGGCTTCCTTCGAGCCGTCGATCGACTACGTGGTGACCAAGTTGCCACGCTTTGCCTTCGAGAAATTCCCGAAGGCCGATGCTCGCCTGACGACCCAGATGAAATCTGTCGGTGAAGTCATGGCCATCGGCCGTACCTTCCAGGAATCCTTGCAGAAAGCCCTGCGCGGCCTGGAAGTCGGCGCCTGCGGCCTCGACCCGAAAGTCGACCTGGCCAGCCCCGAGGCTGCCAGCATCCTCAAGCGCGAGCTGACCGTGCCGGGCGCCGAGCGCATCTGGTACGTGGCCGACGCCATGCGTTCGGGCATGACCTGTGAGCAGATCTTCGACCTGACCGGTATCGACATGTGGTTCCTGGTGCAGATGGAAGACCTGATCAAGGAAGAGGAGAAGGTCAAGACCCTGGCCCTCACCGCGATCGACAAGGACTGCATGCTGCGCCTCAAGCGCAAGGGCTTCTCGGACCAGCGTCTGGCCAAGCTGCTGGGCATCACCGACAAGACCCTGCGCCGTCACCGCCACAAGCTGGAAGTGTTCCCGGTGTACAAGCGCGTCGACACCTGCGCCGCCGAGTTCGCCACCGATACCGCCTACCTCTATTCCACCTACGAGGAGGAGTGCGAGGCGAATCCGTCGAGCCGCGACAAGATCATGATCCTCGGCGGTGGTCCTAACCGCATTGGCCAGGGCATCGAGTTCGACTACTGCTGCGTGCACGCCGCCTTGGCGCTGCGTGACGACGGTTACGAAACCATCATGGTCAACTGCAACCCGGAAACCGTGTCCACCGACTACGACACTTCCGACCGCCTGTACTTCGAGCCGCTGACCTTGGAAGACGTGCTGGAAGTCTGCCGCGTCGAGAAGCCCAAGGGCGTGATCGTGCACTACGGCGGCCAGACCCCGCTCAAGCTTGCCCGCGCCCTGGAAGAAGCCGGCGTGCCGATCATCGGCACCAGCCCCGACGCCATCGACCGTGCCGAAGACCGTGAGCGCTTCCAGCAGATGGTGCAGCGCCTGAACCTGCTACAGCCGCCAAATGCCACCGTGCGCAGCGAAGAAGAGGCCATCAGCGCCGCCGGCACCATCGGTTACCCGCTGGTCGTGCGTCCGTCCTACGTCCTGGGTGGTCGCGCCATGGAGATCGTCTACGAGCTGGACGAGCTCAAGCGCTACCTGCGCGAAGCCGTGCAGGTGTCCAACGACAGCCCGGTGCTGCTGGACCACTTCCTCAACTGCGCCATCGAGATGGACGTGGATGCGGTCTGCGACGGTACCGACGTGGTCATCGGCGCGATCATGCAGCACATCGAACAGGCCGGCGTTCACTCCGGTGACTCGGCATGCTCGCTGCCGCCTTACTCGCTGAGCAAGGAGGTGCAGGATGAAGTGCGTGTGCAGGTCAAGAAAATGGCCCTGGAGCTGGGCGTGGTTGGCCTGATGAACGTGCAGCTGGCCCTGCAGGGCGACAAGATCTACGTGATCGAAGTCAATCCGCGCGCCTCGCGTACCGTACCGTTCGTGTCCAAGTGCATCGGCACGTCGCTGGCCATGATCGCCGCTCGTGTCATGGCAGGCAAAACCCTGAAGGAGCTGGGCTTCACTCAGGAAATCATCCCGAACTTCTATAGCGTGAAGGAAGCCGTCTTCCCATTCGCCAAGTTCCCAGGGGTTGACCCGATCCTCGGCCCTGAGATGAAATCGACCGGTGAAGTGATGGGTGTCGGTGACAGCTTCGGTGAAGCCTTCGCCAAGGCCCAGATGGGTGCCAGCGAAGTGCTGCCGACCGGTGGTACTGCGTTCATCAGCGTGCGTGACGACGACAAGCCGCAAGTGGCCGGCGTTGCCCGCGACCTGATCGCCCTGGGCTTCGAAGTGGTGGCGACCGCAGGTACCGCCAAGGTCATCGAGACGGCGGGCCTGAAGGTGCGCCGCGTGAACAAGGTGACCGAAGGCCGTCCTCACGTGGTCGACATGATCAAGAACGACGAAGTGTCGCTGATCATCAACACCACTGAAGGCCGTCAGTCGATCGCCGATTCCTACTCGATTCGCCGCAATGCGCTGCAGCACAAGATCTACTGCACCACGACCATTGCGGCCGGTGAAGCCATCTGCGAGGCGCTGAAATTCGGTCCGGAAAAAACCGTTCGCCGCCTGCAGGATCTGCACGCAGGACTCAAAGCATGAGCATGACCAAATACCCGATGACTGTTCAGGGCGCTCGCGCCCTGGAAGAAGAACTGCTCTTTCTGAGCAAGACCGAGCGCCCGCGCCTGAGCCAAGCCATTGGTGAAGCGCGTGAGCTGGGCGACTTGAAGGAGAACGCCGAATACCATGCTGCCCGCGAAGAGCAGGGCATGGTCGAGGCGCGTATCCGTGACATCGAAGGCCGTTTGCAGAACTCGGTCGTGATCGACGTGACCACCATTGCCCATACGGGCAAGGTCATCTTCGGCACAACCGTCGATCTGGAAAACACCGAAACGGGTGATCAGGTCACTTATCAGATCGTTGGCGAAGATGAAGCCGACGTGAAGAAAGGCAAGCTGTCCAACAGTGCGCCGATCGCTCGCGCCATCATCGGCAAGGAAGAGGGTGACACCGTTGTCGTCAAGACGCCAAACGGTACGGTCGAGTACGAGATTGTCGAAGTCAAGCACATCTGACCGGCGCCTGCGGGCGCCTTCCCTTGAGGGGATCCTCTGGCAACTGGCCCAGGTATTCTGGGTCGGTGGCCTGTGGGTGTTCCACGTGGGGTTGGTGCCTGCTTTGAAAGTCAGCGGCCTTGCGCCATTGCTGGTGCAGGACATTGCCGGGCAGATCGACCGTTGGTTGATCGGCGTGGCACTGCTCGGCCTGATCACTCAGCTGGCGGTATTGGCAAGGGTGGAAGGCCTGGCTGCCTGGTGGCGCCAGTTCCGTGGCCAGATGCTGTTACTGGGCCTTGGGGCCTGCATCGGCTACTACACCTTGCGTTACGGGATTTCCGTAGGCGAGCGCTGGCAGATGTTCTGTTTCCTGGTGCTGGGCTTCTCCGGCATCGTACTGGTGGCCCAGCCCGTCCCACTCAGGGCGCGTCACGCGCGCCACTGAGCGGCACCACCGTTACTTGTAACGGTGGACGTTGGACAGCTGCTTGTTCGGCTGAGGGTTCTTGCGGTAGATCAGCGCCTTCTTGCCGATGGTCTGCACCAGCTCGGCGCGGCCGGCCTTGCACAGCGCGGCAATGGTCTCGGCACGCTCTTCGCGGTCTTCGGAGCGAATTTCGACCTTGATCAGCTCATGGTCGGCCAATGCGCGTTCCAATTCGGCGACGACGCCTTCATTCAAACCGTTGCCAGCAACGATCAGGACCGGCTTGAGGTCATGACCAATGGATTTGTATTGCTTCTTCTGCTCGTTATTGAGCGGCATAATCTGACCCTTTCCGTCTGATTCTGTAAAATTGACCGGCATTTTACCCGAGGGCCACCGGCTCCGCCCAGTCAATCACCACGCATATCATCGAGGTGCCCCGTGGTACAACGTTCCAAAAGCAGCGCAAACTGGCTGCGAGAGCATTTCAACGACCCTTTCGTCAAACAGGCGCAGAAGGACGGCTACCGCTCGCGGGCAAGCTACAAGCTGCTTGAGATCCAGGAGAAGGACCGCCTGATCCGTCCTGGCATGAGTGTCATCGACCTGGGTGCAGCGCCGGGCGGCTGGTCCCAGGTGACCAGTCGTCTGATTGGCGGTCAGGGTCGACTGATCGCCTCGGACATCCTGGAGATGGACTCCATCCCCGATGTCACCTTCATCCAAGGGGACTTCACCCAGGACGAGGTGCTGCGGCAAATTCTCGAAGCCGTCGGCGATTCACACGTAGACCTTGTGATTTCGGACATGGCCCCCAATATGAGTGGTACGCCCGCGGTCGACATACCGCGAGCCATGTTCCTTTGCGAGCTGGCCCTGGATTTGGCAACCCGCGTGCTGCGGCCCGGCGGTGATTTTTTGATCAAGATCTTCCAGGGTGAAGGTTTCGATGTGTACCTCAAGGACGTGCGAACCAAGTTCGACAAGGTACAGATGCGCAAACCGTCTTCATCGCGGGACCGCTCCCGCGAGCAGTACCTGCTTGGCAAGGGGTTCAAAGGCGCGTGAACGGTACGAAGCGCAGCGGCCGATAGTTAATTCCAATCGGTCACGGCGTCAGGATCGTCCGAACTTCGTGTAGTCTGGATTTCACAAAGGGTTACAGACGGTGCCTGCGGTTGCGTGGGCAATGTAGTAAGTTAGGGCGATGAATATCATGCGAGGCACGGCTGCGTCGTGCGCCGGCCTCAGAGGGTAGCGAATTGAACGACATGGCAAAGAATCTGATCCTGTGGTTGATCATCGCAGCTGTCCTGGTGACGGTGATGAACAACTTCTCCAGCCCTAACGAGCCGCAGACCCTCAATTACTCCGACTTCATCCAGCAGGTCAAGGATGGCAAGGTCGAGCGAGTGACCGTCGACGGTTACATCATCACCGGCAAGCGCTCCGACGGCGATAGCTTCAAGACCGTGCGCCCGGCGATCACCGACAATGGCCTGATCGGCGACCTGGTGGACAACCACGTGACCGTCGAAGGCAAGCAGCCCGAGCAACAGAGCATCTGGACCCAGTTGCTGGTCGCCAGCTTCCCGATCCTGGTGATCATCGCCGTGTTCATGTTCTTCATGCGCCAGATGCAAGGCGGGGCGGGCGGCAAGGGTGGCCCCATGAGCTTTGGCAAGAGCAAGGCGCGCCTGCTCTCCGAAGACCAGGTCAAGACCACCCTGGCTGACGTCGCCGGCTGCGACGAGGCCAAGGAAGAAGTAGGCGAGCTGGTCGAGTTCCTGCGCGACCCGGGCAAGTTCCAGCGCCTGGGTGGCCGCATTCCCCGCGGTGTGCTGATGGTCGGCCCTCCCGGTACCGGTAAGACCCTGCTGGCCAAGGCCATTGCAGGTGAGGCCAAGGTGCCGTTCTTCACCATTTCCGGTTCGGACTTCGTGGAAATGTTCGTCGGTGTCGGTGCCAGCCGTGTGCGCGACATGTTCGAACAGGCCAAGAAGCACGCCCCGTGCATCATCTTCATCGACGAGATCGACGCCGTCGGCCGCCACCGTGGTGCTGGCATGGGCGGGGGCCACGACGAGCGTGAGCAGACCCTCAACCAGTTGCTGGTAGAGATGGACGGCTTCGAGATGAACGATGGCATCATCGTCATTGCCGCGACTAACCGCCCTGACGTGCTCGACCCCGCGCTGCTGCGTCCCGGGCGCTTCGACCGTCAGGTTGTTGTAGGCCTGCCGGACATCCGTGGTCGTGAGCAGATCCTCAAGGTGCACATGCGCAAGGCGCCGATTGGCGACAACGTCAACCCGGCCGTCATTGCCCGTGGTACGCCTGGCTTCTCCGGCGCCGACCTTGCCAACCTGGTCAACGAAGCCGCTCTGTTTGCCGCCCGCTCCAACAAGCGCCTGGTCGACATGAAGGAGTTCGAGCTGGCCAAGGACAAGATCATGATGGGCGCCGAGCGCAAAACCATGGTCATGTCCGAGAAGGAAAAACAGAACACCGCCTACCACGAAGCCGGCCATGCGATCGTAGGTCGCCTGGTGCCCGAGCACGATCCGGTCTACAAGGTGTCGATCATCCCGCGGGGTCGTGCGCTGGGTGTGACCATGTTCCTGCCCGAAGAAGATCGCTACAGCCTGTCCAAGCGTGCGCTGATCAGCCAGATCTGCTCCCTGTACGGCGGTCGTATCGCCGAGGAGATGACCCTGGGCTTCGATGGCGTCACCACCGGCGCTTCCAACGACATCATGCGTGCCAGCCAGATTGCGCGAAACATGGTCACCAAGTGGGGCTTGTCCGAGAAGCTGGGCCCGCTGATGTATGCCGAGGAAGACGGCGAAGTGTTCCTGGGTCGTAGCGCAGGTGGCCAGCAGACCAGTGTCTCCGGTGAGACGGCCAAGCTGATCGACTCCGAAGTGCGCAGTATCATCGACCAGTGCTACGCGACCGCCAAGCAGCTGTTGACCGAAAACCGCGACAAGCTCGATGCGATGGCCGAGGCCTTGATGAAGTACGAAACCATCGACGCCGAGCAGATCGACGATATCATGGCGGGCCGTACGCCTCGCGAACCTCGCGATTGGGACGATGATTCCGCTTCCGGTACCCCAGCTGCCCAGGGTGATCGCCCGGAATCGCCAATCGGTGGTCCAGCGGCTCAACACTAAGGGCATCTATGAGCTCAGTGCAGCACCCGACCCGATTGCCTTGCGGCAATCGGGTTCTTGATTTGTCGCGTACCCATGTCATGGGTATCCTCAACGTCACGCCCGATTCCTTCTCCGACGGCGGCCGCTTCAGTCAGCGCGACGAGGCCTTGCGCCACGCCGAAGCGATGGTGGCCGCCGGTGCCACGCTGATCGATGTAGGCGGGGAGTCCACCCGCCCGGGTGCGCGGCCCGTTTTGGTCACCGAAGAGCTGGAGCGCGTGGCACCGATGGTCGAAGCCATCCACCGTCATCTTGATGTCGTGGTGTCGGTCGATACGTCCACGCCTGCCGTCATGCGCGAAGCCGCCCGCCTGGGCGCTGGCCTGATCAACGATGTGCGCGCTCTCGAACGCGACGGTGCGCTGGATGCCGCGGCTGCCACCGGGCTGCCGGTGTGCCTGATGCACATGCGCGGCGAGCCCGGCACCATGCAGGACGACCCGCATTATGACGATGTCACCGAGGACGTGGCGCGCTACCTCCAGCAGCGCATGATGGCCTGCGCGGACGCGGGCATAGAGGTCGACCGCATCGTGCTCGATCCAGGCTTCGGTTTCGCCAAGACCTTGGCCCACAACCTCAGCCTGTTCAAACACATGGAAGCCCTCCATCGCCTGGGGCGTCCGCTTCTGGTGGGCGTTTCCCGTAAAAGCATGATCGGCCTGACGCTCGAGCGTCCAGTCGGTGAGCGTCTCTATGGCAGCCTAGCGCTGGCGGCGTTGGCCATGACCAAGGGCGCAAGTATCCTGCGCGTGCATGACGTGGCACAAACCGTTGACGTCGTTCGCATGATCGCGGCCGTTCAGCACGCCGAATAAGAACATTGGAGTCCCTATGAGCAGAAAATATTTTGGTACCGACGGCATTCGTGGCCGCGTCGGCGAATACCCGATCACCCCGGAGTTCATGCTCAAGCTCGGCTGGGCGGCCGGCATGGCTTTTCGCAAACAAGGCCATTGCCGCGTGCTAGTAGGCAAGGACACGCGGATCTCCGGCTACATGTTCGAGTCTGCGCTCGAAGCTGGTCTTTCGGCTGCCGGGGCCGACGTGATGCTGCTGGGCCCGATGCCCACGCCTGCCATTGCTTACCTGACCCGCACCTTCCATGCCGAAGCCGGTATCGTCATCAGTGCCTCGCACAACCCGCACGATGACAATGGCATCAAGTTCTTTTCGGGGCAGGGCACCAAGCTGCCGGACGAAGTGGAGCTGATGATCGAGGAACTGCTCGACCAGCCCATGACCGTTGTGGAGTCGAGCAAGCTGGGCAAGGTCTCGCGCATCAACGACGCAGCCGGCCGCTACATCGAATTCTGCAAGAGCAGTGTGCCCAGCAGCACCAGCTTCGCCGGTCTCAAGCTGGTGGTCGACTGCGCCCATGGCGCCACGTACAAGGTCGCGCCCAGCGTGTTCCGTGAGCTGGGCGCCGATGTCACTGTGCTGCACGCCCAGCCAGATGGCCTGAACATCAACGAAGGCTGTGGTTCGACCCACATCGAATCGCTGCAGGCCGCCGTATTGGTCGGGCATGCGGACCTGGGCATCGCCTTCGACGGTGATGGCGACCGTGTGTTGATGGTCGATCACACCGGCGCGATCGTCGACGGTGACGAGCTGCTATTCATCATCGCGCGCGACCTGCATGACCGCGGCAAGCTGCAAGGCGGCGTGGTGGGTACGCTCATGAGCAACCTGGGGCTGGAGCTGGCGCTCAAAGACCTGGATATTCCGTTCGTGCGTGCCAAGGTCGGTGACCGCTACGTCATGGCCGAGCTGCTCGAGCGCGAGTGGCTGATAGGCGGGGAAAATTCCGGTCATGTGGTGTGCTGCAACTACACCACCACCGGTGATGCGATCATCGCCGCGCTGCAGGTGCTGATGGCGCTCAAGCGCCGTGGCGAGACCCTGGCCCAGGCGCGCCAGGCATTGCGCAAATGCCCGCAAGTGCTGATCAATGTACGCTTCGCTGCAAGCGACGTGGACCCGCTCGAGCATCCGGACGTCAAGCAAGCCAGCGCGCAGGTCACAGAGGCCCTGGCAGGCCGTGGGCGGGTATTGCTGCGTAAATCCGGGACCGAGCCGCTGTTGCGCGTCATGGTCGAAGGTGAGGATGAACACCAGGTGCGTCTGCACGCCGAAGCACTGGCAAAGCGCGTCGCAGAAGTTTGTGCCTGAAGCCGCTTGCCAGCGCGAATCTGGTTGGGTAAGATCTGCGCCCACTTTGACCGACGAGGTAAAGCATGCGTCGCCCTATGGTTGCTGGTAACTGGAAGATGCACGGTACCCGCGCCAGCGTCGCTGAGCTGACCGAGGGCTTGCGTAATCTTGCCCTGCCGAGCGGGGTGGAAGTCGCGGTATTCCCGCCAACTTTGTTCATCAACCAGGTGGTTGCTGAACTCGATGGCAAGGGTATTATCGTCGGCGCACAGAATTCTGCAGTATTGCCCGAACAGGGCGCGCTGACCGGTGAAGTTGCTCCGGAACAGCTGGCTGAAGTAGGTTGCAAGTTGGTGTTGATTGGCCATTCGGAGCGTCGCCAGGTAATCGGCGAAGATGACGAAGTGTTGAATCGCAAGTTTGCAGCGGCTCAGGCCAAAGGTTTGAAGCCAGTGCTCTGTATCGGGGAAACCCTTGAAGAGCGCGAGGCAGGCAAAACGCTCGAAGTTGTTGGGCGTCAACTCAACAGTATCATCGAAGCCTTCGGTGTTAGTGTGTTTGCCAATGCGGTAATTGCCTATGAGCCTGTATGGGCCATCGGCACCGGCCTAACGGCCACGCCTCAGCAGGCCCAGGATGTGCATGCCGCCATCCGCAGCCAGCTTGCGGCGAAAGATGCTGAAGTGGCTGCGAAGGTGCAGTTGCTCTACGGCGGCAGCGTGAAGGCGGCCAATGCGGCCGAACTGTTCGGCATGCCGGATATCGATGGGGGCCTCATTGGTGGGGCTTCCCTGAACGCAGACGAATTCGGTGCAATTTGTCGCGCCGCAGGAAACTGAACAAATGCTGGAAACAGTCATCGTTGTTTTTCATCTGTTGGCAGCGCTGTCGCTGGTAGTGCTGGTACTGTTGCAACAGGGTAAGGGGGCGGAAGCCGGTGCATCTTTTGGTGCGGGTGCTTCCAACACCGTCTTCGGAAGTCAGGGCTCTGCCACCTTCCTAAGTAAATTCACTGCAATACTCGCTGCCACTTTCTTTTTGACAGCACTTGGGTTAGGATACTTCGCGAAGCAACAAGCTCACCAGCTTAGCCAAGCAGGTCTTCCAGATCCAGCAGTGCTAGAAGTGAAAGAGCAGCCAAAACCGGCCATCAATGATGATGTACCGGTGCTCCAAGAACAGAAGAGCGAAGCCACTCCTAATTCGAGTGATGTACCTCCTCCGGCAGAAGAGCAGAAGTAACGGGTTTCAAAGTAGTATTGCCGAGGTGGTGGAATTGGTAGACACGCAACCTTGAGGTGGTTGTGCCCATAGGGTGTAGGGGTTCGAGTCCCCTTCTCGGTACCATTTAAAGCTTGAGAGCCCGCCTTGGCGGGCTTTCTTGCAGGTGAAGGTTTGGATTTGACCCTCAAGTGGGTTCGGTCTTATACTTTCGCCCCAGCTTTGTCGCGGGGTGGAGCAGCTTGGTAGCTCGTCGGGCTCATAACCCGAAGGTCGTTGGTTCAAATCCAGCCCCCGCAACCAGCTTCAGCGAAGCCCCTTTTCAGGGGCTTTTTGCTAACCGAACAGTTCAGGCGTCGTTGTCCAACGACGCTTTCAGGGATGGGCGCTTCGCCCATTTTTTATTTGCACAGCATGCACGAGGGGGTTCAGGTGTCGAGCAAGCTAGAACAGTTGCAGGCCTTGTTGGCCCCGGTTGTCGAGGGTCTGGGCTATCAATGCTGGGGGATCGAATTCGTTTCCCAGGGCAAGCATTCGGTATTGCGTATCTACATCGACAAGGAAGGCGGCATTCTGGTGGACGACTGCGAAGCTGTCAGCCGTCAAGCCAGCGCCATCCTGGATGTCGAGGATCCGATCAGCAGCGAGTACACCCTCGAGGTGTCTTCTCCAGGCATGGATCGCCCACTGTTCACACTGGAACAGTTTGCCTCGCATGCCGGCGAACAAGTGAAGATCAAGCTGCGCTCACCCTTCGAGGGTCGTCGTAACTTCCAGGGCCTTCTCCGCGGTGTGGAGGAGCAGGATGTGGTGGTCCAGGTGGACGACCAGGAGTTCCTACTGCCGATCGATTCGATCGACAAGGCCAATATTATTCCCAGTTTTGACTGAGACGTGCCGGGTCCGACGGATTATCCGGGCCCAATGGCTTGCGCAAGGCGAGGCGTACGATGAGCAAAGAAGTACTGCTGGTTGTTGAATCGGTATCCAACGAAAAAGGTGTACCGCCCGGCGTCATTTTCGAAGCGCTGGAGGTGGCCTTGGCCACCGCAACCAAAAAACGTTTTGAAGACGAAGTCGACCTGCGTGTGGAAATCAACCGCCACACCGGTAGCTACGAGACCTTCCGTCGTTGGACCGTGGTCGATGAAGCCGACCTTGATGATCCGGCCATCGAAACCTGGCTGGACAAGATCAAGGACACACATCCCGAAGCCAAGATTGGCGACGTGATCGAAGAAAAGATCGAGTCCATCGAGTTCGGCCGTATCGCCGCGCAGACCGCCAAGCAGGTCATCGTGCAGAAGGTCCGTGAGGCCGAGCGTGCGCAGGTGGTCGATGCCTACCGTGAGCGTGTGGGCGAAATCATCTCCGGCACCGTCAAGAAGGTCACCCGCGACAACGTCATCGTCGACCTGGGCAACAACGCCGAGGCGTTGCTGGCCCGCGAAGACATCATTGCCCGCGAAACTTTCCGTGTTGGTGTGCGCCTGCGTGCACTGCTCAAGGAAATTCGCACCGAAAACCGTGGTCCTCAGCTGATCCTGTCGCGCACCGCGCCGCAGATGCTGATCGAGCTTTTCCGCATCGAAGTGCCGGAAATCGCTGAAGGCCTCATCGAAGTCATGGCCGCCTCCCGTGATCCGGGTTCGCGAGCCAAGATCGCCGTCCGCTCCAAGGACAAGCGCATCGACCCGCAAGGCGCCTGCATCGGCATGCGTGGGTCGCGCGTCCAGGCCGTATCCGGAGAGTTGGGTGGTGAGCGTGTGGATATCGTTCTCTGGGACGATAACCCGGCGCAGTTCGTCATCAACGCCATGTCGCCGGCTGAAGTCGCGGCGATCAT
The DNA here is from genome assembly GCF_043104125.1 of Pseudomonas sp. xss_4. Classification (NCBI taxonomy): domain Bacteria; kingdom Pseudomonadati; phylum Pseudomonadota; class Gammaproteobacteria; order Pseudomonadales; family Pseudomonadaceae; genus Pseudomonas; species Pseudomonas sp. xss_4. Next base: position 8,052 of record NZ_JBICKJ010000032.1, on the reverse strand, counting down.
CGTTGATGAAGATGCCCATGCCATGGACATCGCCGTCGCCGAAGACAACCTGGCCCAAGCCATTGGCCGTGGCGGTCAGAACGTTCGCCTGGCCAGTCAGTTGACTGGCTGGACCCTGAACGTGATGACCGAGAAGGACATCCAGGCCAAGCAGCAAGCCGAAACTGGCGACATCCTGCGCAATTTCATCGATGAACTGGAAGTCGACGAGGAGCTGGCCCAAGTGCTGGTCGACGAAGGCTTCACCAGCCTTGAAGAAATTGCCTACGTACCGTTGGAAGAAATGCTCAACATCGATGGCTTTGACGAAGATATCGTCAATGAGCTCCGCGCTCGAGCCAAGGACCGTTTGTTGACCAAGGCCATCGCTACCGAAGAAAAACTGGCAGACGCCCATCCGGCCGAAGACCTGCTCTCCCTTGAGGGCATGGACAAGGACCTGGCGGCGGAACTGGCGGTGCGCGGCGTGGTTAACCGCGAAGACCTGGCCGAGCAGTCGATCGACGACCTGCTCGACATCGACGGCATCGACGAAGAGCGTGCCGGCAAGTTGATCATGGCCGCCCGAGCCCACTGGTTCGAGTAATTAGGCGCGGCCTGAGGAGAGAAGTGCATGACGCAAGTCACGGTGAAAGAACTGGCCCAAGAGGTCGAGGCACCGGTAGAGCGCCTGCTGCAGCAGATGCGTGAGGCAGGTCTGCCGCACACCGACGCCGGTCAGGTAGTGACCGACAATGAGAAGCAGACGTTGCTGACTCATTTGAAGAGCAGCCACAAGAGCAAGGCGGAAGAACCGCGCAAGATTACCTTGCAGCGCAAAACCACCAGCACCCTGCGTGTCGCCGGTAGCAAGAGCATCAGCGTAGAAGTACGCAAGAAGAAAGTATTCGTGCAGCGCAGCCCTGAAGAAATCCAGGCTGAGCAGAAGCGTGAGCTCGAAGAGCGCCGTGCAGCTGAAAACGCTGCCCGCGACAAGGTTGACGCCGAAGTACGTCAGCGCAACGAAGAGCAGGCGCGTCGCCAGGCTGCTGAAGCCGCTGCCGCCGCTCCGGCCCCTGCTGCCAAGGCAGAACAGGCTTCGGCCCCTGCCGCAGCGCCGGTAGTGGCCAATGCGCCGACGTCGGAAGACGCTGCCGCCCGTGCTGCCGAGCGCAAGAAAGACGAGACCCGTCGCAACGAGAGCCGCACCCGTGATGACGACCGTCGTCGTGGCGAAGCGCCGCGTGTGTCGATCAAGGTCAAGGTCAAGGAAAAGGAAAAGGCTCCGACGCCTCGTGCCGCGCCGCGCACCACCGACGAAGAGAGCGATGGCGCTCGTCGTGGTCGTGGTGGCAAGAGCAAGCTGAAGAAGCGTAACCAGCACGGCTTCCAGAACCCGACTGGTCCTGTCATTCGTGACGTGACCATCGGCGAGACCATCACCGTCTCCGAGCTTGCCAACCAGATGTCCGTCAAGGGCGCTGAAGTGGTCAAGTTCATGTTCAAGATGGGCACCCCGGTGACCATCAATCAGGTGCTCGATCAGGAAACCGCACAGCTGATCGCCGAAGAGCTGGGCCACAAGGTCACGCTGATCAGCGATTCCGCCCTGGAAGACTCCCTGGCCGAATCCCTGAAGTTCGAAGGCCAGACCGAATCCCGTGCGCCGGTCGTGACCGTCATGGGTCACGTTGACCACGGTAAGACCTCGCTACTCGACTACATCCGTCGTGCCAAGGTTGCTGCTGGCGAAGCCGGTGGTATCACCCAGCACATCGGTGCCTACCATGTGGAAACCGACCGCGGCATGGTCACCTTCCTCGACACCCCAGGCCACGCTGCGTTTACCCAGATGCGTGCCCGCGGTGCCAAGGCGACCGACATCGTCATCCTGGTGGTGGCGGCGGACGACGGCGTGATGCCACAAACCCGCGAAGCCGTTCAGCATGCCAAGGCAGCTGGCGTACCGCTGGTGGTGGCGGTCAACAAGATCGACAAGCCTGGTGCTGACCTCGATCGCATCCGCAACGAGCTGTCCGTCGAAGGCGTAACCTCCGAGGACTGGGGTGGTGACACGCCATTCGTCAAGGTTTCGGCCAAGATGGGTACCGGCGTGGACGAACTGCTCGAAGCGGTACTGCTGCAGGCCGAGATCCTCGAGCTGACCGCTACGCCGACCGCCCCAGGGCGCGGTGTGGTCGTCGAATCGCGCCTGGACAAGGGCCGCGGCCCAGTCGCTACCATCCTGGTTCAGGACGGTACGCTGCGTCAGGGCGACATGGTGCTGTGCGGCTCCAACTATGGCCGCGTTCGCGCCATGCTGGACGAGAACGGCAAGCCTGTGAAGGAAGCTGGGCCGTCCATCCCGGTCGAAATCCTTGGCCTGGACGGCACGCCGGAAGCCGGTGACGAGCTGTCGGTAGTGGCTGACGAGAAGAAAGCCCGCGAAGTTGCCATGTTCCGCCAAGGCAAGTATCGCGAGGTCAAGCTGGCCCGTGCTCACGCAGGCAAGCTGGAAAACATCTTCGAGACCATGGGTCAGGAAGAGAAGAAGACGCTCAACATCGTCCTCAAGACCGATGTGCGCGGTTCTCTCGAAGCGCTGCAGGGCTCGCTCGGCGGCCTGGGCAACGACGAAGTGCAGGTTCGTGTCATTGGTGGCGGCGTAGGTGGTATCACCGAGAGCGATGCCAACCTGGCGCTGGCTTCGAACGCAGTACTGTTCGGCTTCAACGTGCGTGCCGATGCCGGTGCGCGCAAGATCGTCGAGCAGGAAGGTCTGGATATGCGTTACTACAACGTGATCTACGACATCATCGAAGACGTCAAGAAAGCCCTGACCGGCATGCTCGGCAGCGATGTTCGCGAGAACATCCTGGGCGTCGCCGAAGTGCGTGACGTGTTCCGTTCGCCGAAGTTCGGCGCCATCGCTGGCTGTATGGTCATCGAAGGTACCGTCTACCGTAACCGCCCGATCCGCGTACTGCGCGACGACGTGGTTATCTTCGAGGGCGAGCTGGAATCGCTGCGTCGCTTCAAGGACGATGCCGCCGAAGTGCGTAACGGCATGGAGTGTGGTATCGGCGTGAAGAGCTACAACGACGTCAAGGTCGGCGACAAGATCGAAGTGTTCGAGAAAGTCCAGGTGGCTCGTACCCTCTAAGGGTGAGCAGGCTGCAAGCGCCTTGGCGGGCGCTTTGCAGCACCTCTTCAGGTAGCGCCCGGTCAGGCATCGTTCTGACCGGGCGTTTGCCGCTTTACGTTACAGGTAACAAGAATGGCCAAAGAATATAGCCGTACCCAACGCATTGGCGATCAGATGCAGCGCGAACTGGCTGAGCTGATCCGTCGTGAAGTCAAGGATCCGCGTGTCGGTCTGGTCACCATCACTGCCGTGGATGTGAGCCGCGACCTGGGCCATGCCAAGGTGTTCATCACCGTGATGGGTGAAGAAACCCCCGATGCCGTGCAGCAGTCGCTCAAGGCCCTGAACAGCGCTGCCAGCTTCCTGCGCCTGCACCTGGGTCGCTCCATGCAGCTGCGCAGCGTGCCGCAATTGCATTTCCACTTCGACGAGAGCGTCAGCCGTGGCGTGCACCTGTCGGCATTGATCGAGCGTGCAGTGGCTGAAGACCGCCTGCACAAGGATGCCGACGAGTCTGGCACCAAGGAGTAATCGGTGGCCCAGGTCAAACGTATCCGCCGCAACGTCAGCGGCATCATCCTGCTGGACAAGCCCTTGGGCTTCACCTCCAACGCTGCCTTGCAAAAGGTGCGCTGGTTGCTCAATGCCGAGAAGGCCGGTCATACCGGCAGCCTCGACCCGCTGGCCACCGGTGTCTTGCCGCTGTGCTTCGGCGAGGCCACCAAGTTTTCGCAGTACCTGCTCGACTCCGATAAGGGCTACGAGACGGTCATGCAACTGGGCCAGACGACCAACACTGGCGACGCCGAGGGCGAGGTGCTGCGCACCCGCGAGGTGACCGTTGGTCGCGCCGAGCTGGAAGCCGCGCTACCCGGTTTTCGTGGTCCGATCAGCCAGATACCGCCCATGTACTCGGCCCTCAAGCGTGACGGTCAGCCGTTATACAAGCTGGCGCGTGCAGGAGAGGTAGTGGAGCGCGAGGCGCGTTCTGTTACTATTAGCCGTCTTGAACTGCTCGAATGCGAAGGCACCCGTGCACGCTTGAGCGTCGGCTGCAGCAAAGGCACCTATATTCGTACCCTGGTGGAAGATATCGGTGAAGTGCTGGGCTGTGGTGCGTATGTCGCAGAGCTGCGCAGAACGCAGGCCGGGCCCTTCGCGCTGGCGCAGACGGTCACGCTCGAGGAGCTTGAGCAGGCCCACGCCGAAGGCGGCAACGAAGCGCTCGATCGCTTCCTCATGCCGTCGGACAGCGGGCTGCAGGACTGGCCGATGGTGAGCCTGTCCGAGCATAGCGCCTTCTACTGGCTGCATGGGCAGGCAGTGCGCGCACCGGACGCGCCGCAATTCGGCATGGTTCGTGTACAGGATCACAATGCCCGCTTCATCGGTATCGGTGAAGTGAGCGAAGACGGGCGGATCGCGCCACGTCGATTGATTCGGTCGGAATGACCGAAACCATGGGCCTGGGCATTTGCCGAGGTCCGTGGAGCAGAGGGTGGCTGTCAGTAGGCACGGTCACACCTCTTTCTATTGATACAGGGATAAGTCCCTGGCCTATTGGAACCCGTTAGCGGGGTCCGTTTAATCAGGAGAAGCCTCATGGCCCTCAGCGTCGAAGAAAAAGCTAAGATCGTTGCCGAACACCAGCAAGCCGCCGGCGACACCGGTAGCCCGGAAGTACAGGTTGCTCTGCTGACCGCCAACATCAACAAGCTGCAAGGCCACTTCAAGGCCAACGACAAAGACCACCACTCCCGTCGTGGTCTGATTCGCATGGTCAACCAGCGTCGTAAGCTGCTGGACTACCTGAAGGGCAAAGACACCACCCGTTACAGCGCGCTGATCGCTCGCCTGGGCCTGCGTCGCTAATAGCGGCCTGGTTGGTGGTGTGCATGGCGTGCCGCTGGCTTCGACAGGGCTGTTTTACAGCCTTGTCGTGGGGCACGCCAAGCATGACTTCGAGGCTGGCAGCCTGGTAATTCGAGCGATTTTTTGCTCGGTTCCAGGCTCCCGGCCTCGAGTTGTATCTGGACGGTAGATAGGGCCGATTCCCTGCACTGCCCAAGCATTCGCAAGAAAACAGTTCCCCCAAGAGCCACTGAAGAAGGTAGGAAACCGTGAACCCGGTAATCAAGACATTCCAGTTCGGTCAATCGACCGTTACTCTCGAAACGGGCCGCATTGCCCGTCAGGCCACCGGCGCCGTGCTGGTCACCGTCGACAACGACGTCACCGTGCTGGTGACCGTGGTCGGTGCCAAGCAAGCTGATCCAGGCAAGGGCTTCTTCCCGCTGTCGGTTCACTACCAGGAAAAGACCTACGCTGCCGGCAAGATCCCAGGTGGTTTCTTCAAGCGTGAAGGTCGTCCTTCCGAGAAAGAAACCCTGACTTCGCGCCTGATCGACCGTCCGATCCGTCCGCTGTTCCCTGAAGGGTTCATGAACGAAGTGCAGGTCGTCTGCACCGTGGTTTCCACCAGCAAGAAGACCGACCCCGATGTTGCCGCAATGATCGGTACCTCGGCGGCCCTGGCCATCTCTGGCATTCCATTCGAAGGCCCGATTGGCGCGGCGCGCGTTGCTTTCCACGAAAGCACCGGCTACTTGCTGAACCCAACGTACGAGCAACTGGCTGCCTCGAGCCTGGACATGGTCGTCGCCGGTACCGAAACCGCCGTGTTGATGGTTGAATCGGAAGCCAAAGAGCTCACCGAAGACCAGATGCTGGGCGCCGTGCTGTTCGCCCACGACGAGTTCCAGGCCGTCATCCAGGCCGTCAAGGAGCTGGCTGCAGAAGCCGGCAAGCCAACGTGGGACTGGCAGCCTGCTGCCGCCAACACCGAGCTGATGAACCTGGTACGCGCCGAATTTGGCGAGCAGGTGTCGCAGGCCTACACCATCACCCAGAAAGCGGACCGCTACACCCGCCTGGGCCAGCTGCGCGATGAAGCCATTGCCCGCCTGAGCAACGAAGAAGCCGGCCCGACCGCTGGCCAGATCAAGGAAATCTTCGGCGAGCTGGAATACCGCACCGTGCGCGAGAACATCGTGAACGGCAAGCCGCGCATCGACGGCCGTGACACCCGCACCGTGCGTCCGCTGAACATCGAAGTCGGTGTTCTGCCCAAAACCCACGGCTCGGCACTGTTCACCCGTGGCGAGACCCAGGCGCTGGTCGTTGCCACCCTCGGTACTGCCCGCGACGCACAGTTGCTGGACACCCTGGAAGGTGAGAAGAAAGATCCCTTCATGCTGCACTACAACTTCCCACCGTTCTCGGTCGGTGAGTGCGGTCGCATGGGCGGTGCTGGCCGTCGTGAAATCGGCCACGGTCGTTTGGCGCGTCGCGGCGTGCAGGCGATGCTGCCAAGCGACAGCGAATTCCCGTACACCATCCGTGTCGTCTCGGAAATCACCGAGTCCAACGGTTCGAGCTCCATGGCTTCGGTCTGCGGTGCCTCGCTGGCCCTGATGGATGCCGGTGTGCCGATGAAAGCACCGGTTGCCGGTATCGCCATGGGCCTGGTCAAGGAAGGCGAGAAGTTTGCCGTTCTGACCGACATCCTGGGTGACGAAGACCACCTCGGCGACATGGACTTCAAGGTAGCCGGTACCGCCAAGGGCGTCACCGCGCTGCAGATGGACATCAAGATCAACGGCATCACCGAAGAGATCATGGAAATCGCCCTGGGCCAGGCCCTGGAAGCGCGCCTGAACATCCTCGGCCAGATGAACCAGATCATTGCTCAGTCGCGTACCGAACTGTCGGCCAACGCGCCGACCATGATCGCCATGAAGATCGACTCGGACAAGATCCGCGACGTGATCGGCAAGGGCGGCGCCACCATTCGCGCCATCTGCGAAGAGACCAAGGCTTCGATCGATATCGAAGACGACGGCTCGATCAAGATCTTCGGCGAGACCAAGGAAGCGGCAGATGCCGCCAAGCAGCGCATCCTGGGCATCACTGCCGAGGCCGAGATTGGCAAGATCTACGTGGGCAAGGTCGAGCGTATCGTCGATTTCGGCGCCTTCGTCAACATCCTGCCTGGCAAGGATGGCCTGGTGCACATCTCCATGCTGAGCGATGCGCGCGTCGAGAAAGTCACCGACATCCTCAAGGAAGGTCAGGAAGTCGAAGTATTGGTACTGGACGTGGATAACCGCGGCCGTATCAAGCTGTCCATCAAGGACGTCGCGGCAGCCAAGGCGTCTGGCGTCTAATAGCCTAGCGCTTCACAAAGGGCTCCCTCGGGAGCTCTTTTTTTTGCTCGGTTCTGGGCTTTGCCGTTATAAATACAAAAATAGACCAGGAACTTTTAACGGACTTGCATCTTGCATGCAGGTTTATCGTGCAGATTGCAGAATGCACGAGCAGTAATGAGGTCGATGATTTTTAAGTCTTTGATTTATAAGGAAACAAGCGAAGCGTAAAACCTGGCATAGGCCATGCAACTACCTGTTTACCTGCCGCCAGACACATGGCGCAGACCTTTCGAAAAACAGGAGTGACTCACATGAAGAAGTTCGCCATTGCTGCCGCTACTGCTACCGCTCTGACCCTGACCATGGCCAATGCCGCTTTCGCAGCCCAGGCCACCCAGGCTCCGGTGATGCTGGCTGCCAACACCACCACTGAACACGCCAAGCAAGAAACCTCTGACACCTGGATCACCACCAAGGTCAAGGCGGATCTGCTGACCGAGAAAGGCGTACCAGGCAGCGACATCAAAGTAGAAACCAGCCACGGCGTAGTTTCTCTGTCCTCGGACGTAAAAGTGACCGAGTCTCAAAAAGAAGTGGCCGTGCGTGTTGCCAAGAACATCAAAGGCGTCAAGAGCGTGATGGCTGACGGCCTGAAAGCTGAATAAGGATCGTCCTGTCGGCCAAATGGATTTGGCCAGCTACAACCAAAGCCCCGGCCTG
>NZ_JBICKJ010000031.1:0-320 GCF_043104125.1 Pseudomonas sp. xss_4 | reverse complement strand
TAGGCCATGCTGACCTCGATCAGCTGGGTGTAGCCGGACTTGCTGGTGTCCTGGGCGTGCGGCAGCACGGTGTTGATGTCGACGATGGTGGCGTCTTCGAGCAGGGTGGTGAAGAAGTGTTCCTGCTTGCCCTCGACCGAAGTGCGGAACCACTGGGTTTCCACCTTGCTCAGGGTTTCGCCGGTAGCCAGGGCCTGGTACAGCAGCGGGATAGCCTTGTTCAGCGCGCAGGTGAAGACGAACGGCTTATGCACACGCTGGCCGGACGGTTGGCCGCTTTGCGGGTCGGTAGGGGTGGTGACGCGGTGCTTGATTTCCTG
>NZ_JBICKJ010000030.1:0-7404 GCF_043104125.1 Pseudomonas sp. xss_4 | reverse complement strand
TGGGTTTTGCCGGTGATGGCGATGTAGGCGGGTGTGGACATGACGGATTCCTTATGTCGTCGAGAGGGCCGCGGTGGCCGTTGATGCCGTCCCATGCGGGGACGAGGACGACATTGCAGGGGGCATGCCAATACGTGTTTTTGCCCGGAAGCTTCTTTGAACCCTGCGTACTTACTGGGCTGCGTGGATATTCTGGTGCGGTGGTGGCGCGTGTGTGGCCGGGTAAATCGAGGTGGAATCCAGTTGCGGCGGGCCATTTTTGGCCTGGAATATATTAAGTGATTGAAAATAAAGGGTTTTAACTGTGCCATTTTTGGCTAGGCCGGGCCAAAAATGGCCCGGTCGAAATATGATCAGTGGCGTTTGAGCGAGAGCGTGCGCAGGGTTCGCTTGGCTGGGGCTGGGGCTGGGGCTGGGGCTGGGGCTGGCGGCGGTGCGGCCTCGCTGGCGTGTTTTACCTGGGGGCGGTGATGGACTTCATCTCTATCGACGCGAACATCCCGGGGTGCCTCAACGCGAAGGCGGATCTGGTGTAGGCCGGTTTGCAATATCGCTATCTGAATGCTGCCGCCAATCGTCACGGTTTCAGTATGCCGGCGGTCTACGCTAACCGGGCTTTGCGGTTGGGCGCGGGTGCGGATATCACGGGCGTTCTCCTGCCAGTGAATCTCGAGGTCACCGGGCGCCTGGATGCCCAGGCGAACCTGATGCAGATCGAACTGCATGACCGTGACTTGAATAGCGTCGCCGATGATTACGACTTCGCCGCGCCGGCGGGTCAGGAACAGCATGGTCAATTCTCCTTCCTGATCAGCGAAGGCTGATCAGGTAATGCGATTTAATACTGTGGATGGTTGCCGGAGTTGGGCTTGGGGAGACCGGCACGAATACGCTCGTAGATTTCTTGCCGATGAACATCGACCTCCTTGGGTGCCTGTATGCCGATGCGTACCTGGTTGCCCTTTACCTCGATAATCGTTACCTGAATGTTGTCGCCGACCATCAGTGTCTGGCCCGGATGGCGTGAAAGTATCAGTATGTTGGTGTCTTCTTGCTCCGTGTTGATTTACGGCCGCCCGTAACGACAAGCCATTTCCTTGATGATGCGTACTCACATCGGCGGTGCAGCGGCGGCCCCAGTCTATGGCCGGTTTCAGGCGGGCAGGCTGGCAATCAGCTTGGCACCGCAGGCGGTGGCGTGGCCATTCAGTGCCACGGGTTTGCCGTCGATAGTCCAGGTGGCATCGCCCTCGGCAATCGTGGTCGGGCCGCACTTGGGGCAACTAACCGCATCGCCGATCACCGCCAGCGGGATGCCCCCGGCCGAGCTGCGGTTGGGGGTGGCGATAACGGCACCGCCGTGGGTGGTCTTGTCGCCCAGCCGGACGGGGCATTTGCCAGGGAAGTTCATGTTGGGAAGGCTCCTTTTCAGTTCTGTAAGGGATCACCAAATGGCTGTTATTTCTGCTCTGGCGCAGAATCGATTTGGATATTCTCCAGGGCACGTATCGCCTGATCGGGTAGCGAGCGCACTGCACTTTCCATCCCAAGGAGGCTGGCTGTTGCCCGTTCTGCCAGAGCCTCAATGTCCAGTTCGGTGGCGGCACTACTGAGATGAGTCAGGTACGAGTCGGCCAGTTCGTGAAGCAGCCAATACACATCCTGTCCTTCGAGCTGCGGCAGGGGCTGGCCGGCATCGAAGTGGCGCGCTTCGGTAGGGTGATCCTCGCAGAACCACAGGCCCGGGTGGCGGCAAATATCGCCGCTTGGCTTGGCATAGGGGTCGCGTTCCATTCCCACCCAGCACCAGAGTACGGAGGCATTCTGGTGTCGGGGTAGGGCATTCCCGATCTCGGTACGGCAACTCACGGTGGGAGCATCAAGGGCTTGCCAGTAGCCTGCGCGAGGAGCGGGTTCATCGCTGAAGGCTCCCCGTGCCGGCTCGGGGTCTGGAATGGGGAGTCCGCGTTGATCCTCACACCATTGCCAATGGTAGATACGGCGTGCACTGCCGGGGATATTCGAGGGCAAGATATCGCCCGCGCGTATATGAATACGCGCTCCTTCACCCTGCAGGCTGCGCCACCAGCCGGTGCGTGGACAGAAACCGTCCGAGCCTCGCTGGGTGAGGTCGCTTTGTTCTGCGTCTTGTGCGTTTCCGAAGCGGCTGGCCCAACCTGCGGTCAGGCGGCGTTCATGGGACTGGTCGATGTCGATATCCGGTAGTTCCAGGCGTTGGTGCAGCACTGGGCGCAGTAGTTGTGCGAGTTTGGCCGGGAGCCTGGGAATACCCTTCTCGACTGGATACAGATCAGGTTGCGGGCCAAGCTCAATCCACTGGCCATTGCCGCAGTCGGTAATAGTGATGATTGGCTGGTCAAGCGCGGCAAGTATCTGTTGGCGTTTGAGGCCGAGCTTTACACGCCAGTTGTCGGACAGAAAGAATCCCCAGGTAGGCGGCCGAAGGCCGGAGGGGAGATTGGTGTTCGCGACACGGTGGGGCATGATCGCTGTCCAGCCCGTAGAAGTGTGGTGTCAGGGCGCGCTCCCATTCGCCGATTTCGGATAGACCGCCGGACAGCGGGTGCGCCATGGCGAAGCCGCTATAAACCTGCTCCGGTTTCAGTCGTTCGATGGTTTCCAGCACAAAGCGGCGCCAGGCATCTTTGTTATCCAGCCACCACTGCCAGCGGTAGTAAAACTGAATATAGGAGTAGCTAACTTCACCACTGCTCCAGTCTGACTGGCGCCAGAAGTAGCCCGCATGCGTAGGAGAGCTTCAGTGGTTTTTTTCGTCGGTGAAATTGAACACGAAGCTGTCTTTGAGTTTTGTCTTTCGTGCCCAATCACGTAAATCCCCCAATCTCTTAGAGCCATATGGGTGTGGGACTTCAGAGTTCGGATGAGTAGCGATGGTGTAGGGATGACCAAGCAGGCGTTCGAAAGCCTCGTGGACGTCAATCATCGCCAGTGAGGTTTCCAAGTAATGCTTGGGGTCGTAGGTGAAATAGAAGGTCAGGAAGGGCGTGATGGTGTATTCCGCGCCGTCGATTTCGTAGTAGGAGTTGGGCCACTCCTTTAGCATTTCAACAAATTCGTCCAGTACGTCCTGGCTGAACATCTGGTATGTGGTGCTCACCATCACTCTACTCCTTTCCAATAGCAACGCTTTCTATTGTCTATTGCCCTGGTCATCCGCCCACTGCCAGAGAATGAGGCCCTTGCTGGCTTCGTTGGGAATGCCGGGGAAAACCTCACCCTGCTCGAAAGAGCGACGCGAGCCGTGCTGGGCCAGGGTGAACCAGTAGCCGGCGCGTGGGCAGGGCTGGCCGGCGTAGGTGGGCGGCGGCGCAACGTCGCTTTGGGGCTGAGGTTTCTGCTGTCGTGTTTCGGTATCCGGCCAGTCGCCGTTATCGTCGAAACGGGCCAGCCAGCGTTGGGTGGACTGCCAGTTGAAGCGGACATTGGGGTCGCCATCCCATTCGCCGTTGCCGATCAAATCGAGCTTGCGATGGCGGATGGGCTTGAGCAGGCGATTGAGCAGTACGGGCAATTCGGGAACGCCGTTCTCGACGGGGTACAGCTCGGGCTGAGGCCCCAGCTCGATCCACTGGCCATTGCCGCAGTCGGTGATGGCGATGGCCGGGTGGTCGAGCGCCGCACGCACCTGTTCGCGGTCGAGCGACAACTTGCTGCGCCAGATATCGGAAAGGAAGAAGCCCCAGGTCGGGGGGCGGATGCCGGCACCGAGGTGTGTCGGAAACGACATGCTGAATGGGTAGTCGGTATCCAGGCCATAGAAGTGGGGCGTCAGCGCACGATCCCAGACGGCTACTTCTGAGCGGCAACCAAAGGCCAGCGGATTGGCCATGGCAAAGCCGCTGTATACCTGCTCCGGTTTCAGGCGCTCGATGGTCTCCAGCACAAAGCGGCGCCAGGCGTCCTTATTGTCCAACCACCATTGCCAGCGATAGTAGAGCTGGATGGAGGAGTAGCTGGATTTACTATCCCCCCACTTGGACGTTCGCCAGAAGTAACCTGCATGGGTGGGAGAGCTGTTGTGGTTCTTCTCGTCAGTGAAATTGAACGTAAAGTGCTTGTCGAGTGGCTTCTTTTTCGCCCAGTCGCGTAAATTTCCAAGGCGTTTGGAACCGTAGGGGTGGGGACGCGTAGAATCTGGGTGAGTAGCAATAGTGTAAGGGTGACCAAGCAGGCGTTCGGAAGCCTCGTGGACGTCAATCATTGCCAGCGATGTTTCCAAATAATGCTTGGGATCGTAGGTGAAATAGAACGTGAGAAAAGGCGAGACTGCCAACTCAAAATCGTCGTTACCACTGGCGGTATTAGGCCATGCCTTGAGGTCAGCTACCATGCCCGAGATATCTTCCTCGTCAATAAAACGTTGTAGCGTACTCATCGTGTCTTTCTCCGTTGTTGCTTGTGTTCAGAGTCCTCGTTAGGGTTAACGCCTGTGCAATCCTCTGGTACCCGCAATAGCGCCACCTTCTTGGCACGTCCATTCATCAAATCGACATAGTCTTTTATTTGATCCGGCTTAACCCAGTCCTTGGGAAACTTGATCTCCACTGCCGCAAATACATTGGGAACAGCGAATTTCCGCTGGCGATATTCAACGATTACCAGATCCGGGGCGAGGCTGCCCCGTGGGCGTGGCCAGAACGGAAAGATACTGCTGATGCGCTTGGGCCTGGTGTCGGGGATATCCACCAGTGGTTGCTTGGTGCCTTTGTCGTAGTTGGGTTCGGCCTTGAGCGGGCTGCGCCAGCCGAGGGTTTCATCGATCGACTCGAAGACCAGCGAGGCGGTGGTCTGCTTGAGCGCCACCTCAATGGTTGTTTCGATTATATTGCCGGGGATCTTTTTCCGGACACGCCTGGGCATCATGATCGGCGCTTGCATTGCCCAGTTGCAGACGAGGCTGATGGCCGGGCGAAACGGGATCTTGCGCTCGATGTACTGCTTGTAGTTGGTGTTTTCAGCGCCGCGACGGGAAATGGTGCTTCTGCCGCCGCCGTCCACCTTGGCCAGCTCGGAGATCCGATCATCGATCTCTTTGGAAAGACCGTCGATGGTCTCGCGAAAGAGCTGTTTGACCTGCTCCTTACGCGCGGCGATATCGGCCATCATCTGGGCGATTTCCTTGGCGGTCTGCGCGGCCTCGTAGGTTTGATAGGTCTTGTAGGCGCGGTAGCCCCAGATGACTGCCGCTGCGGCTGCGGGTGCTGGCATCAGGCCCCCTCCTTGGTGAGTGTGGATCGTGCGTTCATGTCGTCTCCTTGCGCGTCAGGCATGTTTCCAGAGCGTCCAGCCCTTGATGGCCTCGGATATCAGTAGCAGAACCATGAGGATGATCGGGTAGCCCGACCACAAGCCGCCGCCGATAAGCAGCAGCGACACCGATGGGTAGACGAACAGGAGACGGAGCGGGATCTGGGCAAGGCCGAGGTAGCGGGCCGGCCGGTAGCCACGGAGAAACAGCAGGGCGGTCAGGACGATGGAAAGCTGCAAGGCCCAGGAGGCGATTGCCATGGCGATATTGGCGCTCCCCAGTTCGCTTCCCAGGGCCATTGTGCTGGTGAAGTCGCTCACGTAGGGAATACGCCCTGCGCTGAAGGCCTTGGCGCTGTACCAGATAATATGGAAGGCATCCAGGAGCCCCCAGAGCAAGAGTGTCTTGTTAGTGCTTTGCAGCAGTTTCATCGGTTGTCTTTTCTCATCTGCTTAGTGCTAGGGCAGGATGGTGTTCAGGTATTGATCACGATCAAAACCATCGAGCACGTAATGGCGAACTTCTGATTCGGCGGCTGATGCTGGCAAGGCCAGAAACCGCTGTCGCCGTGCTTCGGCTTGGGGGCCTTCTGCCATCAAATCGGCGATGACACAATTCATGTTCCTGTCACATTGAGCATCGCCGCCTCGGGAGAACTGTTCTACAAGCTGCGCATAGCAATCCTTGGCGAGAGACAGCGGTTGACCGAGGCGCTCTTTGAGCAGGCAATGAAGAAAACGGTACTCGGAGTTATGTGGCGCCAGAGATAAAGCCGCATCCACGTCACTCAGCGCTTGCTGGTATTGCTGACGCTGGATGTGGGAGGTGGCCTTCGATATAAGATCCGTATGGCGCGGCGAACTTTGCTGCGCATCGTCTCGCTCTGCGGTACATGCCGTGCTGAGCATGGCAAGAAACAACAAGGTAATTATGTATTTCATCTTTCTTGCCTCCGTACTGTTGGGCGATTTATTTTGCTTGGTACTTGCTGTGAAAGTGTCAATCCTATTATTGTGAATGGTTGCAGGTGTAATTCCAAGGCTATTTGTTTGTTTCGATGTGATCAAGGTGCATGTTGTTTAAGGGGCAATCCAGTGTATTTATTTTATTTTCAATATGGCCAGCGGGATGGTTGTAGAGCCTGTGGGTGGTATGGGGACAGCCCGTCCCTCCGGCGCGCTATAGATGTAACCGCCAGCAATTATTATCTGCACGATGTCATCCGGCTTCGGAGTGGGCAGAGCAATCCTTGCTGATCCAATAGGGTCGTACTTTTCGACGGGCCACACTTCTGCCTCTTTTCCAAGTTGCAAGGGTGTGGAGGATATTTGCTCGCCGTTTACTTCAACCTTGACGGATGCTTGGAAGTGCGCTTTCCCCATATGCTTTGCTGCGGTAAAGCCCATGGCCGATATGAACAGACTCTGTCCTTCCTGGCTTAGGGCACCTGTGAGAAAGAATGTACCGTTGACGCCAACACCTTCTACAGGCAGGTGAGGTATCTGCCTGATTCTGTATTCAGAGGCATTCAACTGAAATTCGAAACCAAGTGGCTCGTCACTCCCCTCGCGTGCTTCCCAGAATTCGTCGTCATCAAGCGGGATATCGTCTTCATGATTGGGGTTCTCTCCGTCGATGGCGTCGATATTGGCCTGCCAGTTTTCGGTGATGCGCTGATCGTCCCGCATGGTGGACTTATAAACCTGAATTGAACATGAACGCTCAGTTTCAAGTTGCTCTGTCTCGCCATTGGGGCCGGTCAGCCCCTCGACCAGCAGGCTGCTGCCCGCCATGATCTGGTAGCGATAGCCTTCGAAGGGGCGTTCATCGTCTTTCACGAGTGTGTAGCTGCCAGCAAAGTCGCCTGCCAAAGTCTGGGGCGATTTGAAGATGGGCAGTTTCCAGTCCTTACCGCCTGGCCCGGTGAGGTCGTGCGTGGCGGCCTTGACCGTGAAGGTGCCCGGCATGCCGAACTCGATATTGCCGCCGGAGAGGCGGATGTAGGCACCGCCGGCAAGCAGGGTGACATGTTCCTTGGCGCTGACGACGACATGCTGCTGGCTGGCGCTGACTTCGATGCTCTGGTCGGCCTGTACCTTGATGCTGTTGTGCTG
>NZ_JBICKJ010000002.1:0-2819 GCF_043104125.1 Pseudomonas sp. xss_4 | reverse complement strand
CAGTGGCTTTCTGTTTCAAAAGCACAGCTTCGCCTGTGCTATTTTCACCAGAATGCACGATAGTGCGGCTCTTACGATTGAGACAGGTAGTGCATCACCTGTTCAATCTCCATTGCTCTCACCATCGTCAAAAGCGAGTAATCAGGGTGACGGTGCTGCCAGCACCATCACCAGCATCCTGATCGATCTCCAGGGAATCGAGATCTGCAGATCGAGGTCGTCTGGTGTGCTGGTGACAGCTTCACCGTCACCAGTGCAGCAGATGACCCAACAACGACCGCAGGGAGGCGTTAGCAGCAATCACCCATGCAAAGGGATTGCCTGACCTTGTTCGTCGATTCTAGGCCCCTTGTAGGACGTTCTAGGACCACTCCCCTACCCTACCGGGCCATGAATCTCACAAAACACCAGCAATCTGACCAACTGGTGCGTAGCACCGATTGCTCAAAAACTGACCAGATTTCAAGGGTTAAAAGGAGATATTAGAGGGAACACCTATCATTTTTCAGGGTTTTTTGAAAAAAAGCCTTTAAAATCAATGATTTAGGTGTGGTAGGGGTAGATGGTCTATGTAAAGCCCCACTTTACATTGATGTAAAGCCACGCTTTACATAGATGGAACGTTTAGCTTTACAACCTGTAAGGTGTCCTTGACACAACGTAAAATTATGATAAAACATAAGTAATAAACAATTTTAAGGTTATTACTTATGGAAGATACAAGAAGCAGAGAAGAACTTATAAATGCCAATGCAAGACTTTTGACATTACTTGAAGAAACAACAAGAGAAGTAAATCAAAAGAAGAATCTTGATTTCGTTCAGTTGTATAAAAAAGAATTAAGACAATTAAGAGGTTTAGTCAAACTAAACCCAACAGCAGCACAAATATTGCTCGTATTTGTTGAAAAGATGAACAAGCAGAATGCCGTGATTATGTCGTTCAAGACACTTGAACAAATCACTAAAAAGACACGTCAGACGTGCTCCAAGGCTGTTAAAGACCTTCGTGAAGCTAATTTCATTAACATCATTAAAGTTGGAAATGCCAACGCATACGTTGTCAATTCCAATGTCTTTTGGTCTACCGACAATCAAATCAAAGAGAAATTTGCGATTTTCACAGCCACTGTGGTGGCGTGTGGTGCTGACCAAGATGATGATTTTGAAGATTGGAGCGGTGTGGAACTGAAACAAATACCTATAATCTATCCGGGTGAGCAACTAACTTTTTTAAATGACAAGGGGGAATAAATATGGCAAGAATTTATAATTTTGAAAAACACGACTGGGATAAAGTCGCTGATACAATCACAGATGAAAAGCATCTTGCACATTACAATGAAATTTTAAATGAATTTAAACGGCTCTATGCAATTACCAAAACTGGTAATTGCCATGATAATAAGGTTTACGACCGTTTAGATGATTTGCAAATATTCCTTGATAGTTATAGGAAAGCGTATAGAGGCGATTATAAAACCCCATAAAGGGGTTTAAAAGCGTCTGGGTGTGCTTCGCACTTAATAAGGCGTTAATTTTCTCTTTCTACTACGACTAACCTGTTTTGAAATATCAGGTTTTTCTGTTTCTATTTCAGCCTGTTCTATGGCTGAAAACACTATCTCTTCAACATCAGCATCATATTCTTGATGATTCTGCATCATTTCTACGGCACTTATAGTGTCGTTTCTGTTGATTTCTTCCAGTAGTTCATCTTTTGATTTAATGCTGTTAATCCAGCCAGATAATGAGCTTTTAAAGTCATTGAACAATCTTCTCATTTCAGTCATTAGGCTGATTTTCTGCTCTGCCTGGAGCTTTGCAACATCAGCATCAGCCTTGGCCTGAATCTCTTGCTTTGTGGCTTCCAGAGCCTTCATTTGAGCCGTTTCGGCACGTTCCTGCACCTGTTGGTGCTGATCTATCAGATCAGCTATGTCTAGCCTGTCTTGTGCAAGTAAAAGACGTTCTTCGAGAAGTTCTTCTTTTGCTTTGATGCTTTGTTGTTGCTCGTATTGCCATTTTTTACGACGTTTACCAACATTTTGTTGGTTTGGCTTATATGATTTAAAATCAATGTTGCAATGCTGCATCACAGACCTGTTAAACTCTTTTTTCAATTCACCCAGTAAATTTTTTTGGTCTAATTTATGCAAACGCTCCTTATTATATATTCTAGGTATTAAAAGATTCAGGTGCGGGTTTGCTTGGTCATGTATATTTGCGTAGCAACTAACAGCAAATTGAGATGTTCCGCCTTTAATATCCAGAGTGGTTTTTGCTTTTAATACTAAATCCTTATAGATTAATTTCCATTGGTCATGTGTAGGGTTTGGAACGTCAGGTGGTAGTATAAAATTGAAACTTTGAGCATATGACTCAACTTTTCTACCACCTTTTTTATTGTCATTGTCAAAATTCATTGTATTGATGATTGTGTTTTTTAGAAAATCATCAAAGTTATTTCCTATGTTCAGAATCTTCGTGTTTTTGTGACTTGGTGCTTTTTCATTATTCAGATAATTGGCGTAGCCAATGAGGCCATCGGCCTTGTCTTTTACTCTTTGTGTAGTAACTGTGAAGTTCTTAATTCCCATAGTATTGAAATATTGTTTTCTTACTTATATCAATATCATGTAGAAATCAAAAATCAAGTTGAATGTTAGATTTATCTGACATTCAAGATAGGACAACCCTACGGGTTGACGGAACTTCGTTCCTTCCTACTTGTTGGGGGATACCCCCAAACCCCAAAATCAAAAGCCAAATCAAGAGCAAAATCAAAAGCTGGTAGCCTTCAAAAAACTTCGTTTTTTT
>NZ_JBICKJ010000029.1:0-497 GCF_043104125.1 Pseudomonas sp. xss_4 | reverse complement strand
CCTCGAGCTTTTTTAGATAGGCGTTCTCCGCTTCGAGCTGGGCTAGCCTTGTCAGCAACTGCTCACGAGTGAGTTGCTCAGTAGGCGTGGATGAAACGTCTTCAGACTTGCGGGGTGCTTTAGGCATCGCGGTAATCACTGGCTTCTTACGGGGCGGTCGGGGTTGATGTCCGCCACTGTAATACTGTTCCTCCCAACTGCGAACCAGTGTGGAATTGCCGAGGTTGTAAAGCGCTGACGTGGCACGCAACGAAAGGTCTTCGCGCCATTTATGATGAAGAACAGCGAGCTTGAACTCGGCGCTGTAATGGCGGCCTGTTTTCTCCAGACTGGCCTGACCGTGCGTACGGTAGGCCGCGACCCAGCGACGAAGGAGCGTCGGATCCATTTGGAACTGTGCGGCAACATGGCGAAAGCCATACCCGCGATCAAGAAAGGCCTGAATGGCTGACAGCTTGAACTGCTTTGAATACCTGCGCATAAAAACCCCAAAAGTG
>NZ_JBICKJ010000028.1:0-71266 GCF_043104125.1 Pseudomonas sp. xss_4 | reverse complement strand
ATACGCATCCCTCAAGTTCGCCGCGATGGGCCGCGCAGCGGCCCTAGGATATCAGCGTTGCAACATGAGCTGCCGCTCAAGATAGCCTCGGGCAACCGAGCGACAACCACCCCTAGCGCCGAGCGCCACGTACCCCTTCTGCCAAGGCCGAGCACAGGCTCAACACATCGTCTACCGCCTGACCGGGGTTCTGCGCGTGGGCAATTTTGTCGACCAGGGCTGAGCCTACCACCACACCGTCGGCGAGACGGGCGATGTTGGCCGCCTGCTCGGGGGTGCGAATGCCAAACCCGACGCTGATCGGCAAATCCGTATGGCGACGCAAGCGCGCAATGGCTTCGGTCACATGTTCTGTCGTCGCCGAGCCTGCACCGGTCACACCGGCCACCGACACGTAGTAGACGAACCCGGAGCTGCGCTCCAGCACGCGGGGCAGGCGCGCGTCGTCGGTAGTCGGGGTGGTTAGGCGGATGAAGTCGATACCCGCAGCCTGGGCCGGGCTGGCCAGTTCGTCGTCATGCTCAGGCGGCAGGTCGACGATGATCAGGCCATCGACACCGGCTTCGTTAGCCTGGGCCACGAACGCTTCCACGCCAAAGCGGTGAATCGGGTTGTAGTAACCCATCAGCACAATCGGCGTGGTCTGGTCATCCTCTCGGAATTCGCGAACCATCTGCAGCGTCTTGGCCAAGGTCTGGCCAGCCTCGAGTGCACGCAGGGTGGCCAGCTGGATGGCCACGCCGTCGGCCATGGGGTCGGTGAACGGCATGCCCAGTTCGATCACGTCGGCACCTGCCGCCGGCAGGCCCTTGAGAATCTGGAGCGAGGCGTCATAGCCTGGATCACCTGCAGTGACGAAGGTGACCAGTGCTGCGCGGCCTTCGGTTTTCAGCTCGGCGAAACGTTGTTCAAGACGGCTCATGCCTGTTTCTCCTGGGCGGCCATGTGGTTCATGACGGTGTGCATATCCTTGTCCCCACGCCCCGACAGGCAGATCACCATCAGGTGGTCCTTGGGCAAGGACGGGGCGCGCTTGATGGCTTCGGCCAGCGCATGGGCGCTTTCCAGCGCGGGAATGATGCCTTCGAGCCGGCAGGATGCGTGGAAGGCATCCAGGGCCTCGTCATCGGTGATGCTGACGTATTCGACCCGCTTCACTTCGTGTAGATAAGCGTGCTCGGGGCCGATGCCCGGATAGTCCAGGCCTGCTGAGATCGAATGGGCATCGGTGATCTGGCCGTCGGCGTCCTGCAGCAAGTAGGTACGGTTGCCGTGCAGTACCCCAGGCACTCCGCCGTTCAGGCTGGCAGCGTGCTTGTCGGTCTGCACGCCGTGCCCGCCCGCCTCGACACCGATGATCTGAACGCTCGGCTCTTCGAGAAACTCGTGGAACAGGCCCATGGCATTGGACCCGCCACCCACGCAGGCCACCAGGCTGTCCGGCAGTCGGCCTTCCTTTTCCTGCATCTGGGCGCGGGTTTCCTTGCCGATGATCGACTGGAAGTCCCGAACCATGGCTGGGTAGGGGTGCGGGCCGGCTACGGTGCCGATCAGGTAGAACGTGTCGTCGACATTGGTGACCCAGTCTCGCAGGGCCTCGTTCATGGCATCTTTCAAGGTGCCGGTACCAGCGGTGACCGGCACGATTTCAGCGCCCAGCAGTTTCATGCGGAACACGTTGGCCTGCTGCCGCTCGATGTCGGTAGCGCCCATGTAGATCACGCAAGGCAACCCGAAACGCGCCGCCACGGTGGCGGTAGCGACGCCATGCATGCCGGCACCGGTTTCGGCGATCAGGCGCTTTTTGCCCATGCGCTTGGCCAGCAGTACCTGGCCGATGCAGTTGTTCACCTTGTGCGCGCCGGTGTGGTTGAGCTCCTCGCGCTTGAAGTAGATCTTGGCACCACCGCAGTGCTCGGTCAGGCGCTCGGCGAAATACAACGGGTTGGGACGGCCAATGTAGTCGCGTTGGAAGTAAGCCAGTTCTTCGAGAAATGCAGGGTCTGCCTTGGCCGCTTCGTACTCACGGGCCAGGTCCAGTACCAGTGGCATCAGTGTTTCGGCCACGTAGCGGCCGCCGAACGAGCCGAACAGGCCATTGGCATCGGGGCCGGGGCGATATTGGGACTGGGTCATGAGACGCTCCAAGGCATAACGAATGAGTGATGGGCTTTACTGTAACCATGACCTGCTCCGATGAAAACCGATAAGATTGCGCTGACCTGTCAGGAAAACTCACACGTAATGGCCAGTGATCTCCCGCCCCTCAATGCCTTGCGCGCCTTCGAGGCGACTGCCCGGCTCAACAGCGTCAGCCAAGCAGCTAAAGCGCTGCACGTGACCCATGGCGCAGTTAGCCGGCAAATCAAAGCGCTGGAAGCGCACCTTGGCGTTGCCCTGTTCGCCAAGGATGGGCGAGGTGTGAAACTCACAGATGCTGGCGTCAGGTTGCGTGACGTCAGTGGTGAGGTCTTTGATCGGCTGCGCGGGGTATGCCGGGAGCTGGCCCGCGAAGTGGAGCACGCACCTTTTGTGCTTGGCTGTTCCGGGAGCTTGCTGGCGCGTTGGTTCATCCCGCGTCTGGGGCGCTTGAATGCCGACTTGCCTGAGCTTCGCCTGCATCTTTCTGCCGGTGAGGGCGACCTTGACCCGCGTCGCCCCGGGCTGGATGCGTTACTGGTGTACGCCGAACCGCCGTGGCCAGCGGACATGCAGGTTCACGTACTGGCGCAGGAACGTATTGGGCCAGTCGTCAGCCCGCACTTCGAGGGCACTGGGCGCCTGCGCAAGACGGCGGTCAGCCAGCTATTGGAAGAATCCTTGCTGCACACCACGTCGCGCCCGCAAGCCTGGCCTACATGGGCGTTGGCCAACGGCCTCGATGCCCAGGCGCTGAAATATGGGCAGTCGTTCGAGCATCTGTATTACTTGTTGGAAGCGGCAGTCGCAGGGTTAGGAGTGGCCATCGCGCCTGAGCCATTGGTAGCCGATGACTTGCGTGCAGGGCGCTTGATCGCGCCATGGGGCTTTAGCGCAACGCCTGCAGCATTGGCACTGTGGGTGCCACGGCGCGCCGCCGATGGGCGCGCCGAGCAGTTGGCGCAGTGGTTACGCGCCGAGTTGGCTGGGCAGAGCGCTTAGTTGCGCTTGCACAGCAGGTAGGCAGCCAGCAGGCCCAGTGCGCCTATTGCCACGCCAGCGGTGGTGTAGGGGTGTTCCTGAGCGTAGTCGCGAGTAGCGATGCTGGTCTTGACCGTGCGGTCTTTGACTTCTTCGTAGGCGTCGCTCAGTAGGCTGCGCGAGTGCTTCAGGGCCGTCTCGGCATTGCTGCGAATAGCCTTGAGGGACTTCTGGGATTCCTCGGATGCGTCGTTCTTGAGGCTTTCCAGGCTTTTCAGGAGGCTCTCGATCTCGGCTTCCATGCTTTCCAGTGATGTTTTACGCAGCGAGTTGCGGGGCATGTTGACTCTCCTTCGCGTTATGGGCTCTAGAGATTGCGACTATCAAGCGAAGCGAAAGTGCGATCGAACTTTCTGCCGCTGCGCCTGCTCGCAGGTAAACCAGCACTGCGCTGCTAGGCTCAACGTTATCGCCATCCAAGGAGTCAACACATGTCCGATCACCACACGTACAAAATGCTCGAACTGGTAGGTTCTTCCACCACCGGTATCGAGGACGCCATTCAGAATGCCCTGGCCGAAGCTTCCAAAAGCGTGCAGATGATGGAGTGGTTCGAAGTCGTCAGCACCCGTGGTCACATTCGTGACAACAAGGTCGAGCACTTCCAGGTGACCCTGAAGGTCGGCTTCCGTATCACCAACAGCTGATACAGTTCCGGGCTGGATGTGCCTGGCGCGATGGGGTAAGACTTAGACGAGGCGCCTGATGGGCGCCTTTTGCGATTTCATCTGCACAAGGAAAGCAAGTGATGAACAAAGTGGTTCTGGCGTTGGGCCTGATGACCCTGGCGGGCGGCGCGATGGCTGCCGGCAAGCCGTGTGAAGAGCTGAAAGCGGAAATCGCTGCCAAGCTCGATGCCAAGGGCGTGCAAAACTACACGCTGACGGTCGTGGACAAGGGCGATCCCGCCGGCAAGGTGGTGGGCAGTTGTGAGGGCGGTACCAAGGAAATCGTTTACAGCCGCAACTAAGGGCCACCGAACCCCGCGGGTTGACCGCGGGGTTCGGGCATATGACCGGTTGCCAGGCTATCGGTCACCCGTCAAGACGCCGAGTCAGCCCGGTCCGCTCCACGGGGCACCCTGCTCGACAGCTAGGCTTGCTGCAGTGCCTGAGCCAGCAACTCGTAGGAGCGTATCCGGTCTGCGTGCTCGTACAGATCGCAGGTAAAGATCAGTTCATCGGCCCCTGTCTGCTCCAGCAGCACCTCGACCTTGGCGCGGACCTTATCAGGGCTTCCGATCATCGCCAGCCCCATGAAGCTGCCCACCGCGTCGCGCTCATGGGGCAACCACAAGCCGTTCATGGTTTCTACCGGAGGCTTCTGCATCAGGCTCTGGCCGCGAATCAAGGCCAGGATGCGTTGATAGACCGACGTGGCCAAGTACTCGGCCTTCTCGTCGGTCTCGGCCACTACCATGGGAATGCCGAGCATGACGTAAGGCTTGTCCAGCGTGGTGGATGGCTTGAAGTGATTGCGATAGACCCGAATCGCCTCATGCATGTAGCGCGGCGCAAAATGCGATGCGAAGGCATAGGGCATGCCACGCATGCCAGCGAGCTGGGCGCTGAACAGGCTGGAGCCCAGCAACCAGATAGGCACATCGGTGTCGTGCCCCGGCACGGCAATCACTTTCTGGTCATCGGTGCGTGGGCCCAGGTAGCGCGACAACTCTTCGACGTCATCCGGGAAATCGTCCGCACTGCCGGCTCGGTCGCGGCGCAGTGCATGGGCGGTCATCTGGTCGGACCCTGGTGCGCGGCCCAGGCCCAAGTCGATACGACCGGGGTACAGGCTGGCCAGGGTGCCAAATTGCTCGGCCACCACGAGCGGCGCGTGGTTGGGCAGCATGACGCCTCCGGAACCTACCCTGATACGCGATGTACCCCCCGCTAGGTAGCCGATCAGTACCGAGGTGGCCGAGCTGGCGATGCCGTCCATGTTGTGGTGCTCGGCTACCCAGAAGCGGTTGTAACCGAAGCGCTCGACATGCTGCGCCAGGTCCAGCGAATTGCGCAGCGATTGCGCGGGCCCTTGGTCGGCGCGCACTGGCACCAAGTCAAGGGTGGATATTTTCAGATTTCGCAACTGCGTCATGAAGCCTCCGCAATGATGGTTGGCCTGAGGCCTTTTGACTCTGTATGGGCGCAATCGTTGGATTCAATGTCCCCTGTCGGATTGAGCTGAACTCTCATCAGGCTACCAGCCTCTGAATCGATAGGTATTTAACCAATGACCGGGAGGCATCATGAAGAAGACAGCATCGGCAATCTGGGAAGGTGGTCTCAAGGACGGCAAGGGCCAGATCTCCACGGAAAGCGGCGCGCTCAAGAACAACCCTTATGGGTTCAACACTCGTTTCGAAGACACGCCGGGCACCAACCCAGAAGAACTGATCGGCGCCGCCCACGCTGGGTGCTTCTCGATGGCGCTGTCGATGATGCTGGGCGAAGCCAAGCTGACGCCCGAGCGTATCGACACTAAAGCCGAAGTCACCCTGGACAAGCAGGACGATGGTTTTGCCATCACTGCGGTGCACCTGGTGCTGAGCGCCAAAGTACCAGGGGCGAGCGAAGAACAGTTCCTGGAAATCGCCAACAAGGCCAAGCAGGGCTGCCCCGTGTCCAAGGTGCTCAACGCCAACATTACCCTGGATGCCAAGCTGGTGAGCTGATCGCTCCAGCCGTGGGCGGTTTGCGGTAATCTGAAAACCCGGCAGCCTCGCTGCCTTTACTGGAGCCGCCCATGATTCGCATCGCTACCGCTTTACTGGTCTCTCTGGTGACAACTTCGGCACTGGCAGCAATCAAGCCATGCGAGGAGTTGAAGGCAGAAATCGAGGCCAAGATCCAGGCCCAGGGTGTGCCGTCCTATACCCTGGAAATCGTGCCCAACAGCGAAGTGCAGGACCCCAACATGGTGGTCGGCAGCTGTGATGGAGGTGCCCGCAAGATCATTTATCAGAAGAATGATCAGTAAGCCTGGCAACCGCTGGGACCCGGAGGGGGCCTAGGGTATGCAGAAGACCCTGCTAGGTTCGTTGACGACCACGGTCCTGGCTGAGTCATACAACAGCACCTGCGGTTCCATTACCGGCGCCCTTGCCTCAAGCCTATAACGCTCGCCCGCCTCGAAGTGATCGTAACGCACCGTCAGGTAGCATGTACGGTCCCTGGGGTCGGTAGAGAACCCGCCCGCGTAGATCTCATAGTCGAAACGTACGATCAGTTCGTGCTTGCCGGGCGTCACCTGAAAATAACGGCCGTCGTCCAGGCGTTTGCCATCGAGGCGGTCGGCCATGATGACTCTGCCGGGTGTCATGGTGTAAAGGTCTACCCAGGCCTGTTTAGGGTCCTTGGGCGGTAAGGGGCTAGCACAAGCTCCCAGTGCACTGAGGGCGATCAGCATCATGGGCTGGCGCATGGCAGGTTTTTCCACTTGCAGTGAATACCTGACAAGCATAGCGCTGTTTTGGATGCTTCACGTGCGCTGGCAGCCTGCCGGTTCACCCTGGCTGACCAGGTTCTGTTGCTGATCATAGAGCTTGATCCAGGGACGGAAGCCGATGCTGCCAGCCTGCAACTGGTAACGCTCGCCAGCATCGAAGCCCTTGAAGGCCACCTTGACCTGGCAATCACGCCACAGCGGGGCGTCAACGGGGCCGATGTTACTGGGCGCCACCGGGAATTGATAGCGCACGGTCAGCTCATGGTTGCCGGGCGGTATTTGGAAATAACGGTTGTCGTCCCAGTCCCTTGCATCGACTTTTACCGCGTCCAGGGAAGTTTGCTCGCCTGGTTCAAGGTCGACCCACGCTTGAGAGGGGTCGGGGTCAGGCAATGTCGAACAGGCCGTTGTCAGCAGCAATGAACCGGCGACCCACAATGCGCGCATGGCGAAACTCCCCTTCGGCGAGATAATCTTTAGGCGAATGGGGTTGAGCGAATCAGACGGTAGACGATGCTTGGAACAGTGCTTGTGCAACGCTCAGACCCTGGGGCACTCGACCGTGTTTTCACCCGGTTTGTTCCGCTACTGCTCGTCGCGCTGCTCAACGGTTGCAGCAGCGCTGGCTACTATGGCCAGCTGGCAGTCGGCCAGTGGGAGCTGCTGCAGGCGCGTCGGCCCCTGACGAAGGTGATGGCCGATCCTGCCACGTCCGAGCCGTTGCGCGCTCGGCTGGCGTACGCCCAGCAGGCGCGGACATTCGCCACCCGGCAACTGAAATTACCCGACAACCGAAGCTACACGACGTACGCCGATTTGGGCCGCCCGTACGTTGTATGGAATGTATTCGCCACCCCTGAGTTGTCGCTACAGCCGGTCACCCACTGTTTTCCCATTGCAGGGTGTGTGGCCTACCGTGGCTACTACCGCCAAGGCGCAGCACGGGGTGCAGCGGCGTTGATGCGCCAGCAGCGCCTTGACGTCTATGTGGGCGGGGTAGAAACCTATTCGACCCTGGGCTGGTTCGATGACCCGATCCTGTCATCGATGATGGGCTGGGGTGAAGAGCGTCTGGCCACGCTGATCTTTCATGAGCTGGCTCATCAGCGTGTCTACGTGCAGGACGATACGGCCTTCAACGAGTCGTTCGCGTCGTTCGTCGAGCAGCAAGGCACGCGGCAATGGCGGCTGAGCCGTGGGCTGGCGGCCACCGGCGAAGACCATAGCCCCCAGCGCGAGCAGTTCATCCGCCTGGTACTGGCCACGCGGGCACGCCTACAGGCGATTTATGCGGCGCCCACCGATGATGAAACCAAGCGCTTGGCCAAGCGGGCCGAGTTCGAGCGGTTGCGAAGCGATTACCGTTCGCTTCGCGATGGCCCCTGGAGAGGCGATACGCGTTACGACGCCTGGGTAGATGGGCCGATGAACAATGCGAAATTGCTGCCATTCGGGCTGTACGATCAGTGGGTGCCGGCTTTTTCGGCTTTATTTCGCCAGGCCGAAGGTGACTGGGAGCGATTCTATGAGCGCGTCGGGCAACTGGCGTCATTGCCCATCGCTGCGCGCACTGCAGCCCTGCAAGGGTTGATGCCAGGGGCTAGTGCGCGTTAGCCGGTTGCCCGGCCCTTCAGCGCGATCGCATGCTGAACGCCTCGTGCAGCTCGGCCAGGGACGCGAAATGAAACGCCGGCGCTTCTGCCATCAGTTCCTCGCGGCTTCCGAACCCATACCCAACTGCCACGGCCTGCACGCCGTTACTGCGGGCACCGATCAGGTCATGCTTGCGATCGCCGATCATAAGCGTGTGTGCCGGGTCCAGCCCTTCTTCGTCCAGCAGGTGGCGAATCAGCTCGACCTTGTTGGTTCGCGTACCGTCCAGCTCGCTGCCGTAGATCACTTTGAAATGCTGGTCGAAGGCGAAGTGGCGGGCGATTTCGCGCGCGAATTCCCACGGCTTTGAAGTCGCTATGTAGAGCGTGCGGCCTTGGCCATTGAGGGTTTCGAGCAGCTGCGGTACCCCGTCGAACACGAGGTTTTCGTACAGGCCCGTGACGCGAAAGCGCTCACGGTAGAAGTTGACGGCCTCCCAGGCCTTGGCTTCGTCGAAACCGTAGAACTGCATGAACGCCTGCAACAGCGGTGGGCCGATGAAATGTTCAAGGCGAGAGAGGTCTGGCTCGTCGATACCCAGCTTCGCCAAGGCGTACTGGATGGAACGGGTGATACCCAGGCGGGGGTCGGTCAGGGTGCCGTCGAGGTCGAACAGGATGTTTTGCTGGTGCATAGGGAAGGTGTCCGCTTGGTTGCTGCGCCGCATGCTGGCGGGCGAGCCGATGCCCGCATGGCTGAGTCAGAGCCCGATACCGGCAGCTGCGCGGCCGGCGGGCTGTGGAAAAACGATCAGTCCGGCTGATCGAAGCCCTCGGCCAGGTGCTGGTCCTTGAGCTTCACGTAGTTGCCGGCGCTGTAGGCGAAGAAGGCACGTTCCTGGTCGTTCAACAACCGGACCTGCCTGACCGGGCTGCCCATGTACAGGTAGCCGCTGACCAGGCGCTTGCCCGGTGGCACCAGGCTTGCGGCGCCAATGATCACCTCGTCCTCGACGATGGCGCCGTCCATGACGGTACTGCCCATGCCGACCAGGATGCGGTTGCCCAGTGTGCAGCCGTGCAGCATGACCTTGTGCCCGATGGTGACTTCGTCACCGATGATCAGCGCAAAGCCATCCGGGTTGAACGGGCTGGCGTGGGTGATGTGCAGCACGCTGGCGTCCTGCACACTGGTGCGCGCACCGATACGGATGCGGTGCATGTCGCCACGCACTACCACCAATGGCCAGACCGAACTGTCTTCGCCGATCTCGACATCGCCCAGTACCACCGCCGAGCGGTCGACGAAGGCCCGCGCTCCGAGCTTGGGACGGTGTTGCTGGAAGCTTCGAATGGCCATGATAGTGTTCCTCATGTGTGCCGATAGGCTGGCTGCCTGCTGCGGTCGGCGTCGATTGTAATTAAGATGGGGCTGTGTTTCTTCTGCCAAGGTATCCAAACCGTGACTGCGAACAACCCGCTTCTGCAATCCCACGATCTGCCGCCCTTCTCGCAAATTCGTGCAGAGCACGTGCTGCCGGCGATCGAAGCGATCCTGGCCGACAACCGTAAAGCCATTGCCAGGATTCTTGAAGAACAAGGCGCAGCGCCTACATGGTCAGGCCTGGTGCTTGCCATGGACGAACTGAACGACCGCCTCGGGGCCGCCTGGAGCCCGGTGAGCCACCTCAATGCAGTGTGCAACAGCCCAGAGCTGCGTGAAGCCTACGAGGCCTGCCTGCCAGCGCTGAGCGCCTACTCTACGGAGCTTGGGCAGAACCGTGCGTTGTTCGATGCCTACCAGGCACTGGCTGCAAGCCCCGAGGCTGCCACGTTCGATGTGGCGCAAAAGACCATCCTTGAACATGCGTTGCGTGACTTCCGCCTGTCGGGCATCGACCTGCCTGCCGCAAAGCAGCAGCGCTACGCCGAGGTGCAGAGCAAGCTCAGCGAGCTGGGCAGCCGGTTCTCCAACCAGCTGTTGGATGCCACCCAGGCGTGGAGCAAGCACGTCACCGACGAAGCCGCGCTCGACGGCCTGCCTGACTCGGCCAAGGCCCAGATGGCCGCCGCTGCCGCCGCCAAGGGCCTCGATGGCTGGCTGATCACCCTCGAATTCCCCAGCTACTATGCGGTGATGACCTACGCCAGCGACCGCGCGCTGCGCGAAGAGCTGTATGCAGCCTACTGCACCCGCGCTTCGGACCAGGGCCCGAACGCGGGGCAGTTCGACAACGGTCCGGTGATGCAGCAGATCCTTGATCTGCGCCAGGAGCTTGCCGGACTGCTGGGCTACGAGAACTACGCCGAGCTGAGCCTGGCGACCAAGATGGCCGAGTCCACCGACCAGGTGTTGAGCTTCCTGCGCGATTTGGCCAAACGCTCCAAGCCCTTCGCCGCCCGCGACCTGGGCCAGCTCAAGGCCTATGCTGCCGAGCAAGGTTGTCCGGAGCTGGCCAGTTGGGATGCCGGGTACTTTGGTGAGAAGCTGCGAGAGCAGCGCTACAGTGTGTCCCAGGAAGCACTGCGCGCCTACTTCCCTATCGACAAGGTACTGGGTGGCCTGTTCAGCATCGTGCAGCGCCTGTATGGCATCGAGATCAACGAGCTCAAGCAGTTCGACGCCTGGCATCCGGATGTACGCCTGTTCGAGATCAAGGAGAACGGCCAGCATGTAGGGCGCTTCTTCTTCGACCTCTATGCCCGCGCCAACAAGCGTGGCGGTGCCTGGATGGACGGGGCGCGTGACCGTCGCGTAACGGCGCAAGGCCAACTGCAAAGCCCGGTGGCCAACCTGGTGTGCAACTTCACCCCTGCCGCGCCGGGCAAACCTGCCCTGCTGACCCATGACGAGGTCACGACGCTGTTCCATGAGTTCGGCCACGGCTTGCACCACCTGTTGACCCGCATCGATCACGCCGGGGTGTCTGGTATCAACGGCGTGGCATGGGATGCGGTAGAGCTGCCCAGCCAGTTCATGGAGAACTGGTGCTGGGAGCCCGAAGGCCTTGCCTTGATTTCCGGCCATTACGAAACCGGCGAGGCGCTGCCGCAGGACCTGCTGGACAAGATGCTGGCGGCGAAGAACTTCCAGTCCGGCATGATGATGGTGCGTCAGCTCGAGTTCTCGCTGTTCGACTTCGAACTCCACGCCAGCCACGGTGACGGCCGTACGGTGCTGCAAGTGCTCGAAGGGGTGCGCGATGAAGTGTCGGTCATGCGCCCACCGGCCTATAACCGCTTCCCGAACAGCTTTGCGCACATCTTTGCGGGCGGTTACGCAGCAGGCTACTACAGCTACAAATGGGCTGAAGTGTTGTCGGCCGATGCCTTTTCGCGGTTCGAGGAAGAAGGCGTGTTCAATGCCGAAACGGGTCGGGCGTTCCGCGAAGCGGTGCTGGCTCGCGGCGGCTCGCGTGCGCCAATGGTGTTGTTCGTCGATTTTCGCGGCCGTGAGCCGTCCATTGACGCCTTGTTGCGCCACAGTGGCCTGGCCGAAGAAGCGGCAGCATGAGCGAGGACGCCGTGAACAAGACCAAGAAGCGCTTCATCGCTGGCGCGGTATGCCCGGCATGCAGTGAGGCCGACAAGCTGATGATGTGGAACGAAGACGGCGTGCCGCACCGCGAGTGTGTGGCGTGCGGTTTTACTGACACGCTCAATGAGCAGGGCTTGTCGGTGCCCAGCGAACTGGGCACGCGGGTCAACCAACAAGCGCCCAAGCCGGCAGCGGCGAAGGTGCAGACCGTGCAGTTCTTTCCCAATCCGAAGCTGAAGAAACCGGCCGATTGACCGCTGCACCGCTCGGGCGCAAGGCCCGGGCGGTGGGGCTGGTGGTAATTAAGCGCGACCTGCCCGCTCGCGCAGTCGCCCACGCTTGCCAGCTCCCATTATCAAGCAAGGTAAAGCGTGATGAGCAACCCGCTTCTGCAAGACGGCAACGTGCCCGTCAACTACCCCTCCATCACAGTCGAAAGCATGCAGGATGCGTTCGACCAGGTCCTTGAGCGGTATCCACAAGGCATCGAGCGCGTGATCAACAGCCAGCCATCAATGCCAACATGGGATGACCTGGTGTTGGCCATGGATGATCTGGACGCTCAGTTGTACGCAGTGCTTTATGGGGTAATGCCATTTCTGGGCAAAGGGCAGGCCTGGAGTGACCCTATCCTGGCGTTTCACATTGCTGCCAGCTCTGCGTTGGACTCAAGGTTTTGCAACGAGCAGCTTCAGTCGCTGTATGAACAGCTGGCGTACAGCGATATCGGCCGTAACCTCGATAGCCGCCAGCGGGCAACATTGCGCTGGCACGTGGAAAGGTTTCGCGTCAGTGGCGCTTCGCTGCCCAAGAGTGACAAGGCGCGGTTGCTCGACCTGCAACGCCAGATAACCGAGCTTGAAGAACGGTATCTGCTCAATCTCGATCATCCGGACGTGGTCGTCGATGACATCACTCAGCTGCGCGGTCTATCCCAACGCAGTCTCGACGAGTTGAACGAACGGGCAAGGCAGCGCGGCAGTAACGGGTGGTCCATACCCTGCGAAAGCTGGGCTACCGAGCGTGTGCTGGAAGAGGCCGAGCTAGGTGCTACCCGTGAGCAGGTGTACCGGGCTTTCCATGGACGTGGCGTCAATACCGGTTCGTCGCCAGATAATGGTCAGGTGCTGCAGCAACTGGCACTTCTGCGCCATGAACGAGCGACGCTGTTGGCGTTCTCCGATCACATGAACCTGAGCTTGGCGCGCAAAAGTGCAGGTTCACCACGCCAGGTTCGCGCATTCCTGCAAAGCTTGGCTGCTGGCATGAAACCCGTGGTGCTGCAGTGGCGTTCAGACTTTGAGCGTGACGCACAGAAATTGGGTCTGGATGACATGCAGCCCTGGGACCTACGCTTCGCCCAAAAGCAACTGCGAGACGCGGCCAAGATAATGTCGAAGGAGGCGCTGCGCGAATTTTTCCCGATGGCTGCCGTCATCGACGCGCTGATCCAGCTGGCCAGGCGGCTCTTTGGCCTGGAGTTGAGGGCCACCCCTGCCCCTGTATGGGCGCCCTCGGTGCTGGCCTTTGAGGCATTCCAGGACAACGCACGCATTGGCTTGCTCTATCTCGATGCTGTACAGCATGCCGGTAAGCAGGCAGATGCGGTGTTCACAACCTATGTGCGTAACCGCAGGGTCGACGCGGAAGGGATTTACCAGCAAGCGGTGGTGATGGTCTTCAGTGACGTGCCCGAAGGTAGCGCAGGCGCACAGCCATTGTTGGATCACCTCGCGCTGCGCAAGCTGTACCACGAGTTTGGCCATGCGTTACATCACCTTCTGGTGCGTACCGACAACCAGGTTCAGTCGGGCGTGATCGAACTCGGTACGGACGGGACGGAGCTATTTGGCAAGCTTTTCGAACGTTGGGTGTGGAACGCCGCCTATCTCGTCAGCATCTCCTCCCACCATTCGGACGGGCGTCAGATTGATAGGGAGCAGGTCGAGCGGTGCATCGCGCGCTATAAGCGCGAGGCCATTGGCGAAGCCGCGCTTGAGCTGAGCAAAGCCTTGTTCGACGTGGATCTGCACACGAAACCAGGTGACGGGAAAACCCCTCGCCAGCGATTCGCTCAATCGCGCGAACAGTGTGGTTATTGGCCCCTGCACGCCCATGAGCACCCAGCCCACGCCTTCGACCACCTGGCTACCGGGTATGACGCCGGCTATTACGCCTATCTCTGGGCAGATGTATGTGCCGTGGATATCTTTACCCGCTTCGAGCAAACGGGGTTACTTGATCGTGCGCTTGGACAGGTGCTGTTCGAGTCACTAATCGCCCCAGGGGCATCGCGCCCATTGCGTGAAGGGGTGAGACAGTTTCTAGGCCGTGAGACCAGCCTGCACCCTTACCTCCAGTGGCTTCAGGCTGCCGGATAATCGGGCTGGCAATTACCCGGCACGCCCTTTACTGTACATGCATACAGTAAAGGGTTTAGCCATGTCATATTCACCTCCTTTGAAGGGCCGCGGCACTGCGCATAATCCGCATAATCGCTTCGGCCACACCCACTCATCGTATGAGGATGATGGCTGGTACCAAGATGTGCCGATCACGCAAGGGACCGAAGTGCGGATCGAGACGGCCAAGACCGTGATCAGCCGCAATACCTCGCCCGACCTGCCCTTCGACCGGTCGATAAACCCTTATCGCGGTTGCGAGCACGGATGCATCTATTGCTATGCGCGCCCTTCCCACGCCTATTGGGACCTGTCGCCGGGTCTGGATTTCGAAACCAAGCTGATCGCCAAGACCAATGCGGCCGATGTGCTGGCGCAGCAGCTGAGCAAACCTGGGTACGTGTGTGCGCCGATCAACCTGGGGGCCAACACCGACCCTTATCAGCCGATAGAACGCGAACACTTGCTGACTCGGCGTTTGCTGGAGGTGCTGCTGATGTTTCGACACCCAGTGACCATCGTCACCAAGGGCGCTTTGATTCTGCGTGACCTTGACCTGTTGACCGAAATGGCCAGCTTGCGCCTTGTGCGCGTGATGATCAGCCATACCACCCTTGATGCTGGCCTTAAGCGTGTGCTGGAGCCCCGTGCCGCTTCGCCTGCTGCGCGCTTGCGGGCCATACGCCTGCTGCGCGATGCGGGCGTACCCGTGGGCGTGCTGTGTTCGCCGATCATTCCCATGATCAACGACTGTGAACTGGAGCAGTTGCTGGAGTCGGCGCATGAGGCCGGGGCGCAAAGCGCGGCCTACATGATGCTTCGCTTACCGCTGGAGGTGGCCCCTCTGTTCGAGCAGTGGTTGCACGATCACTATCCGCAGCGCGCAGCCCATGTGATGAGCCTGATTCGGCAAAGCCGGGGCGGAGCGCTTTATGACAGCCGCTTCGGTGCTCGTATGCGGGGTGAAGGTGTTTTTGCCCAGTTGTTGGCGCAGCGTTTCGACAAGAGTGTCCGCAAATTAGGATTCCAGGAACGTGACGCCTTGCAACTGGACTGTTCGCAGTTTAATCCGCCTGGCGCCCAGCTTCAGTTGTTTTGAACCATGGAGCATGGCTCCTCAGATCCTGCGGTAGCGCTGTGCCTGCTTGGAGAAAATGCGCTGCCGCATTGAAACCCTAAAAGGCGCTCATCAGTGATTGTGAATGGACGTTGATTTATTGTTTGGAGCGAGCACGTCATTGAAGAGGATAACGCGTTCAGCGAAGTAACCCGGTAATCGACAAAGCCACGATTGGCGAGGCTTTGAGGCCGCATTATCTTTTTGGGCAGAATAACGCGGGTGTCACTTGTGTAAGAAAATGCTTACAGGTATGTAAGCATATTGCAATTCCGCGGTCATGTAGTGCTCAGTTAACCTCGGACCTCACTCTGAACAGCGCTGAGTACACGGTTGAAGTTGAAAAGCTAGCTCATCAAAAGAGCCCTTCAGAAATAAGCCGACCTCCAACGCTCTGCTGACCGCCACAACATTGGCGACGGAGATAACAAGGTTTGGCCAGCCAGCAGGCTTTACATGACCATCAGGGAAGATATGCATAATACCGACGATTTGGATGCAGCCACCGGACCTGCAGCGTTTCAGTCTCCCTACCTCTGCCGATCTCATTGGCGGCCTTGCTTACTGGCCCTGCTTGCCTATGGCGCATTTACCGTCGTGTCGGCCATGTCATCAACCGCTCAAGCTACGGAGCTTGCCATGCAAGATAATCCAAACCACTACCAATCCTATCAACCAGGTATGAAACTTCCGGAGGGTGTGTTCCCACCCATGCCGGGTTACACCCACGAGGACTTGATCGGCGCTGCTACAACGCGTGCCCAAGCAGTGTTGAGCAACAGGGGTATCGAGCCAGCGCTTGTCCGTGAATCGTTGATTGGTCTGGCCGACCAGCTTAACCGGGTGTTTGAAGCCCAAAATGTCGAGTATCAGATATCGACGTGGTACCAGAAGCCCTATGCGAACAGCGCGGACCGTGGCAAGAGCGTTGCCGACATGGCCGAGCATTTCGGTGCGCTTGCTGTTCGCGCTGCTACCGAGTCCCTTAGAGGCTCGCCGCTATTGGACAAAGACCGTGACCTACTCGGCGACTACATTGAAAGCGCAGGAAATGGTGTGCACGATCTGATAGCTGGATTGGAAAAGTCGGGCAGTGATTCAGTGGGCAAATGACCCAGTGCCTACTAGTGCTTCAAATAATCTCTGCCGCATGTCGTGCGAATAATGAAAGTCTGGCCAAGATGCGAATGCTACGACCTCGTCTTCGATCAAGGACACACCATAGGCACGCTTATTCCGGGCGCTTGGGCCTAGCCTTGGCTGCCAGCCTACTAGCGGTACTCGCCAACTCCCCTGTTTACGCCAAGGAGTCAAACATGGCTGACAAAAATTACACCTATCACTCGTACACGCCTGGTATGAAGCTCCCCGAAGGTGTTTTTCCACCCATGCAGGGATACACCCATGGTGCCTTGATAACGGCGGCTCAGGCGCGCGTTGAGACTTACCTGAAAGCCCATAACATCGACCCCGTCGTGATTCAAAGGTCACTGGATGCGCTGGCAACGAGCATGCGTGAAAAATTCGAGCGCGAGGGCGCTGAATACCAAGTATCCAGTTGGTATCAGAAGTCGTATGACGATCCGGCGGCGCGTGCCCGGAGTGTGGCAGCGATGAGTGAAGAGTACGGCTCGGCAACAGTTGAAGCGGCTGCTGAGTCCTTGGAAGGCTCCCCATTGCTGCACCAAGGCAGGGATTTCTACAAAGGCTACATCGCAGCTGCGGGCGAGGCCGTTCGTGATTTGATTCTGACATTGAACGACCGGAAGGCTTGATCGGGCATCGAGGCGTGGTCCCCTTCGAGCACCCAGTGCACTACAGCTGTGCGAAATGCAACCCGGAAGGCGCACTGCCTCCCGCCTCGACAGCCTACGTTTTGCCACGCGCTGGGGGACTACCCCCAGCCTCACTAATCCGAGCAAATAATTGCAGTCATGGTACTTGGCAATTGATGCTTTTTTGCTACTATTGAAGCACCCTCCTGATCATCTGGAACGCCCGTTCTAGAGCCTCCGAATTAAGTTTCAGTTAAGTTTTCCCGGCTAGCGTAGGAAATCAGTCCACACCGACTGTGATTTATGCTCAATGCCTGTCATCTAAATCCCAGCATTGCCAGAATCTTTCACCGGTAAAATGGATTTGCCTACTCACCGTCAAGAGGATGAATCATGCCCGTAAAGGACCCATCCAAGGTCGTGCCGCAGGTCCCTGCGGAAAGCGCCGACGCCGCCCTGAAGCACATTGTCGACGGCTTCCTGCGCTTTCATCATGACGTTTTTCCTGAGCAGCAAGAGCTGTTCAAGAAGCTCGCCACGGCGCAAACGCCGCGCGCCATGTTCATTACCTGCGCCGACTCGCGCATCGTGCCGGAGCTGATCACGCAAAGCTCGCCGGGCGATCTGTTCGTCACCCGCAACGTCGGTAACGTGGTCCCCCCTTATGGACAGATGAACGGCGGCGTTTCCAGCGCCATCGAGTACGCCGTCATGGCGTTGAAAGTGCATCACATCATTGTTTGTGGCCACTCCGACTGCGGCGCCATGCGCGCCGTGCTCAACCCGCAGTCGCTGGCCAAGATGCCGACCGTCAGCGCATGGCTGCGTCATGCCGAAGTCGCCCGCACCGTGGTAGAGAACAACTGCTCGTGCGAAACCGAGCATGAAAACATGCAGGTGCTGACCAAGGAAAACGTCATCGCCCAGTTGCATCACCTGCGTACGCACCCCTCCGTCGCCTCGCGTCTTGCCGCCGGCGAGCTGTATATCCATGGCTGGGTGTACGACATCGAGACCAGCAAGATTGAAGCCTACGACGCCTTGAGCGACAGCTTCCTGCCGTTGTCGGCAGACCAGCCAGTGCCCTGTGCCACGCCGAGAGGCCGCTACTAAGCGACCCGACCACCGCTGAACCTTGATGGCCGGCTACACCCTGCTGGGGTGTGGCGTGGCCGTCTGCTGCCCTGAATTCCCTGACTGGTGTGCCGGCTGCTGCGCTGGCGGCCTGCTGCTGCGCGCCTGTCGGGGCTAAACGTGCCCACGGCCAGAGGAATGGCCGTGCGATAGAGAAAGGAGTAATACGGTGAACATTACACAGCTGAAAGCGGCCCTGCCGCGTGAGTTGCTGGCCTCGGTAGTGGTCTTTCTGGTGGCCCTGCCCTTGTGCATGGGCATTGCGATCGCCTCCGGTATGCCGCCTGCCAAGGGGTTGATCACCGGTATCATCGGCGGCATTGTCGTCGGTTTCCTCGCCGGCTCCCCGTTGCAGGTCAGCGGACCGGCAGCTGGGCTGGCGGTGCTGGTCTTCGAACTGGTGCGCCAGCACGGCATGGCCATGCTCGGGCCGATTCTGCTTCTGGCAGGGTTGCTGCAGTTGCTGGCCGGGCGCCTGCGCCTGGGCTGCTGGTTCCGAGTGACGGCGCCGGCGGTGGTGTACGGCATGCTGGCGGGTATCGGGGTACTGATCGTGCTGTCGCAAGTCCATGTGATGTTCGACACCGCGCCTCAACCGTCGGGCATGCAGAACCTGCTGGCGTTCCCGGCAACCGTCGCTGGGGCGTTGCCGCTGGAAAGCGCAGGCATGGGTTGGCAGGCCGGTGCATTGGGGTTGGGCACCATGCTCATCATGTGGGGCTGGGAGCGATTGCGGCCACAACGCTTGCGCTTCATTCCGGGAGCATTGCTGGGCGTGACAGCCATGACTGCCATCAGCCTGTGGCTGGCGCTGCCGGTGAACCGCGTAGAGGTACCGGCGGACTTGTCCGAGGCCATCGACTGGATTCGCTTCGATGACCTGATGAAACTGACTGACCCTGGCCTGCTGGTGGCGGCCTTTGCACTGGCATTCATCGCCAGCGCCGAAACCTTGTTGTCTGCCGCAGCGGTGGACCGCATGCACAGTGGCCAGCGTTCGGATTACGACCGGGAACTGTCGGCCCAAGGCATCGGCAACATGCTGTGCGGGATACTGGGCGCGCTGCCCATGACCGGCGTGATCGTGCGTAGCTCGGCCAACGTCCAGGCCGGCGCACAAACCCGGGCTTCGGCGATTCTGCATGGCGTGTGGCTGCTGGCGTTCGTGGTGGTGCTCAGCAGCATTCTGCAGCAGATTCCGATTGCAAGCCTGGCCGGGGTGCTGGTGTTTACCGGGATAAAACTGGTCGACCTCAAAGCCTTCCGGGGCCTTGGGCGCTATGGCCGGATGCCGATGTTCACCTATGCGGCTACCGCCCTGGCGATCATCTTCACCGACCTGCTCACGGGCGTCTTGTTGGGCTTTGCCCTGACGTTGCTCAAGCTCGCCTTCAAGGCCGCACGCCTCAAGATCAACCTAGTGGACCTGCCCAAGGCCGGGCACATGGAACTTCGCCTGAGCGGCGCGGCAACCTTTCTCAAGGTGCCGGCGCTGACCAAGGTGCTCGACGGCGTACCCGCCGGCACCACGCTGCATGTGCCGCTGGGCAACCTCAGCTACATCGACCACGCCTGCCTGGAATTGCTCGAAGACTGGAGCCGCAGCAATGCGGCCAGTGGTTCCAAGCTTCGAGTCGAGCACAAGCGCTTGAAACGACGGGTGGAAGGACGGCTACGCACCACGTCCGGCGTGGGTGCCTGACCTCGGGCTGTGGCCCAGGCTGGCCATCGCAACGTCGGCCAGCCCAGCCATGCTCAAGCCGGCTGGCCGAGCTCCACGCCCAGCTGACGTGACAGGCAGGGCCAACGCTTCCAGGCAGCGCCGGTTTCGGGGCTGCTCAGTTTTTCACGGTAGGCTTCCACAGATTCTGCGGCGAAGCTCTCGTCGTCGAGCATTTCATCGACCGAGTGGTGCACCACTTCATCGAGCTGATTGGCAAACGCCTCGCCGATCAGCTGGTGAGCGATCAGGTTGGCAACGGTGGTATCGACGGGGATGAGTGGCTGCTGGAAGTGCCGGATATACAGGTCGTTGACCTCCTCCACCAGGCGATGGGCCAGGTAGGCCTCGTCCAGCAGGCAGTCCAGGCCGACATGCCCTTGCATAACGCTAGGCGGCTGCAGGAAGTAGGCCTCGGCAATCTTCAGTACGGGCTTGATCTGCGACTCGATACCGGCTTCACGCGCCACCTCGTGGGCCGCTTCAAGCAGTTCCGGCACTTGATCGATGTAGGCACCCACAAAGCGCGCCAACGTGTCCTGAGCACCCTGCTCCGGCAATTGGATGGAAGGGTGCAGGTGCGGCAGTTGCAGCGCGAGGCGTTTTTTCAGCTGGCCGGTCTGGCCTTCATGTTGGTGGGCTTGATTCACCTGCTCGCGTACAGCAGCGATGTTCATGACAACTCCAAGGACAAATCGTTTCAAACGGAAGACACTAACTTAGCTGGATATTCAATTAAGTTAAGATCCATTTGTTATAAACGGATCCGATGCCTGTCGTATCCAGCATATATGGCGCTTCCTGCGTGACTGTTCCCCTTCAATTACACCGATTTAGAGCCATTGGGCTGTTGATGAAGTTCATTTCATGAAAACCGGGTGCACTATGCTAATCGTCCCGCACAGCCCATTAAGACCAATGCAAACCGTGGCGCCGCGCCGCATGCGTAGCACGCCGGCATGGCGTACCCTAGCGCCTACCTTGTGCGCTGTTCATTGCAGTTATCGTCGACCTCAACCTGTTATCGAGCCCATGACCCGAACCCAGAAAGCCGTCTTCCTCATCGCTGCCCTGATCGTCGTGATCATGGGCCTGATCCTCAACAATGTGCTCAACGCCAAGCGCCCACCGAGCGCTACCGAGCTCATCGATGCCGGCATCATCCTGCTGCCGCAAAGCCGGACGGTGGCTGACGTGACCATGACCAACCAGAACGGCCAGCCGGTGCAGCTGGATGAGTTGAAAGGCAAGTGGTCGCTGTTGTTCTTTGGCTATACCTACTGCCCAGATATCTGCCCCACCACGTTGGCGCAGCTGCGACAGGTAAAGAGTGAACTGCCCAAGCAGGCGCTGGACCGCTTGCAGGTGGTATTGGTGAGCGTGGACCCCAACCGCGACACGCCGAACCAGCTCAAGCAATACCTGGGTTACTTCGACAAGGACTTCGTGGGGTTGGCCGGTTCCGTGGAAGATACCCAGAAGCTGGCCAATGCGCTTAGCATCCCCTTCATCCCTGCCGACACCAGCAAGCCCGGTTACACCGTGGACCACAGTGGCAACCTGGCAATCGTCGGCCCGGACGGCCGTCAGCGTGGCTTCATTCGTGCGCCGTTCGACAGCAAGAAGTTGGTGGCCCGCCTGCCCGGTCTGGTCCGGGGCGACTGAGCATCTGTCAGGGCCCTGCGCGGGACCTGGCCTCTGGAGCGACAGCACAGGCGCATGACCACCGTGCTTGCGTCACGCTCCAAATGGCAACCTCACCCTGGGCCGCTTGGCGACCCAGGGTGCAGGCTCAGAACGCGGGTACTACAGCGCCTTTGTATTTCTCGGTGATGAACTGCTTCACCTCGGGCGAATGCAGGGCGGCTGCCAGCTTCTTCATGTCTTCACTGTCCTTGTTGTCCGGACGCGCGACGAGGATATTCACGTAAGGCGAATCGCTGCCCTCAATGGCCAGCGCATCCTTTTCCGGGTTCAACTTGGCTTCCAGCGCATAGTTGGTGTTGATCAGGGCGGCATCGACCTGGGTCAGCACGCGCGGGATGGTGGCCGCTTCTAGTTCGCGGAACTTGATGTTCTTCGGGTTCTCGGCAACGTCTTTCACGGTGGAGAGGATGTTGCTGTTGTCCTTGAGCTTGATGACGCCAGCCTTGTCCAGCAGCAGCAGGGCACGGCCACCGTTGGTGGCATCGTTGGGGATGACCACGGTAGCGCCGGATGGGAGTTCGTCGAGCTTCTTGATCTTTGTGGAATAAACGCCCAGCGGTTCGATGTGCACGCCAGTCACGTTCACCAGATCGGTACCCTTGGCCTTGTTGAACTCATCGAGGTAAGGCTGGTGCTGGAAGAAGTTGGCGTCGAGGCGCTTTTCCGCCACCTGCACGTTTGGCTGGATGTAGTCGGTGAATTCCTTCACCTTCAGCTCTACCCCTTCCTTGGCCAGCAGCGGCTTGACCACGTTGAGGATCTCGGCGTGGGGTACCGGCGTAGCAGCGACGGTCAGGGTATCGGCCTGGGCCGAGAAGGCCGCGATGGCGGCAGCGACAGCAAGCAGCTTCTTCATTGATCACTCCTTGTGAGGGCCGCGACGGCCCCCGAACGGGTCGGCCGAGCCGACCCCATTGGGGTTACTTACGGGAAAAATGCACAACCAGCCGGTCGCCGACACTTTGCAGGACCTGCACCAGCACCAGCAACAGCACCACGGTCACGACCATGACGTCAGTCTGGAAACGCTGGTAGCCGAAACGAATCGCCAGGTCCCCCAGACCACCCGCACCCACGACACCGGCCATCGCGGTATAGGAAACCAGCGTGATGGCCGTGACGGTGATCGCGGCGAAGATCCCTGGCCGGGCCTCGGGCAACAGGGCGCTGGTGATGATCTGGCGCGTGGTGGCACCCATGGACTGTGTGGCTTCGATGATGCCGCGATCCACTTCGCGCAGAGCGGTTTCGACCAGGCGGGCGAAGAATGGCGTGGCACCCACTACCAAGGGCGGAATCGCACCCGCCACGCCCAGCGACGTGCCGGTGATCAGCACGGTGATGGGGATCATCACGATCAACAGGATGATGAACGGCAGCGAACGCAGCACGTTGACCACTAGCGACAGCAAGGCGTACACGCCCTTTTGTTCGAACATCTGGCGCGGACCGCACAGAAACAGCAGCACGCCCAGCGGTAGGCCCAGCAGCACGGTGAAGAACAGCGAGCCGAACAGCATGATCAGGGTATCGACGGTTGCCAGCCAGATTTCGGCCCAGTCGACGTTGGCAAAGAAACTCAAGGCGTCCATCAACGCAGTACCTCCATATGAACATCCGCGGCCTTGAAGCGGGCAAAGGCCGCTTGCATGTCGCCGCCAATCAGGGCGAGCGTGAGCTGACCGTAGGGGACGTCCTTGATGCGATCGATACGCCCGGCAAGGATGCTGTAGTCCACGCCGGTCTCACGGGCAACGGTACCCAGCAGCGGCGCGTAGGTGGCTTCGCCCTGGAAGGTCAGGCGTACGATGCGGCCTGGCACATGGGCGAAGTCGTCGCGCTGTTCGCCTTCATCGACGTGATCGTCTTCCTGCACGAAGCGCTTGGTGGTGGGGTGCTGCGGGTGCAGGAACACATCCGCCACCGAGCCTTGCTCGACGATCTGACCGGCGTCCATCACTGCTACCCGGTCGCAGACGCGGCGGATCACGTCCATTTCGTGGGTAATCAGCACGATGGTGAGTTTCAGCTCCCGGTTGATCTCGGCCAGTAGCTGCAGTACCGAGGCGGTGGTCTGCGGGTCCAGGGCGCTGGTCGCCTCATCACACAACAGGATCTTCGGGTTGGTCGACAAGGCACGGGCAATGCCGACGCGCTGCTTCTGAC
The DNA here is from genome assembly GCF_043104125.1 of Pseudomonas sp. xss_4. Classification (NCBI taxonomy): domain Bacteria; kingdom Pseudomonadati; phylum Pseudomonadota; class Gammaproteobacteria; order Pseudomonadales; family Pseudomonadaceae; genus Pseudomonas; species Pseudomonas sp. xss_4. The sequence continues at coordinate 47,488 of NZ_JBICKJ010000028.1, read as the reverse complement.
CGCCCGACAACTGTGCAGGGTACTTGCGAGCATGCTCCGACAGACCGACCCGGGCCAGAAGCTCGACCACGCGTTTGTCAATCTCGGCGCGCGACAATTGGCCAGCAAGGGTGAGCGGCAGAGCGACGTTGTCTGCAACGGTCTTGGAAGCCAGCAGGTTGAAATGCTGGAAAATCATGCCGACCTGTTGGCGAAAGCCGCGCAATTGGGTGGCATTGAATGCGGTCACTTCTTCACCGTCGACAATGATCTTGCCGCCGGAAGGCTCTTCCAGGCGATTGATCAGGCGCAGCATGGTGCTCTTGCCGGCCCCGGAATGGCCGATCAGGCCGAACACCTGGCCATCCTCGATCGTCAGGGTCGTGGGATTCAGTGCGGGAATTTCTCTACCGGCAACGCGGTAAGTCTTGTGTACCTGTTGGAACTCGATCACGTAGCGAACCTTGTGGGGCGCATGGAAATTGATTCAGCGGTGGGCTGGGGGCCGCATTTTAGCCTTTTATAACCGCTGTTCTTAGCATTTATTTTGCCTCTGACCAATCTGAACGCTATATGGCGACAGCTGGTCATCCCGATGGAACGCTCGCGCCTCTGGCCGAGTCACTAGCTGGACAAGCCCGATCGGGCACCTTAAGACTGATGAGGAAAGCCAACCATGCCCAGCAAGAACAAGGATGCGCCGAAGCACAGCGAGGCCGCAGGTACCCAGACCCCGGATCGGGCCAATACCAATGCCAAGCTGCAGAGCCTGGAAGCAGACCGCAGCGATGCCACCGGGCAGGCGCTGCGCACCAACCAGGGTGTGCGCATCTCGGACAACCAGAACACCTTGAAGGCCGGCGACCGCGGCCCCTCGCTGCTTGAAGACTTCATCATGCGCGAGAAGATCACCCATTTTGACCATGAGCGCATCCCGGAGCGTATCGTCCACGCACGAGGCACCGGTGCCCACGGTTATTTCCAGAGCTATGGCTGCCACGCCGAACTGACCAAGGCCGGGTTCCTGCAAGACCCGGAAAAGATCACCCCGGTATTCGTACGCTTCTCCACCGTACAGGGGCCGCGTGGCTCCGGTGACACGGTACGTGACGTGCGCGGCTTTGCCGTGAAGTTCTACACCGATGAAGGCAACTTCGACCTGGTCGGCAACAACATGCCGGTGTTCTTCATCCAGGACGCGATCAAGTTCCCGGACTTCGTACACGCCGTCAAGCCCGAGCCGCACAATGAGATCCCTACCGGCGGTTCGGCTCACGACACCTTCTGGGACTTCGTCTCGCTGGTGCCTGAATCGGCGCACATGGTCGTCTGGGCCATGTCCGACCGTGCCATTCCGCGCAGCCTGCGCATGATGGAAGGCTTCGGCGTGCACACCTTCCGCCTGGTCAACGCCGAAGGCGTGGCCCACTTCGTCAAGTTCCACTGGAAGCCCAGCGAGGGCGTGCACTCCGTACTGTGGGACGAGGCGCAGAAACTGGCGGGCAAGGACACCGACTATCACCGCCGTGACCTATGGGAAGCCATCGAAACCGGCGACTACCCGGAATGGGAGCTGGGCGTGCAGATCGTGCCTGAGGCCGACGAGCACAAGTTCGACTTCGACCTGCTGGACCCGACCAAGATCATCCCCGAAGAGCTGGTACCGGTCACGCCACTGGGCAAGATGGTGCTCAACCGCAACCCGGACAACTTCTTCTCCGAGGTCGAGCAGATTGCATTCTGCCCAGGCCACATCGTGCCGGGCATCGACTTTACCAATGACCCGTTGCTGCAAGGTCGCCTGTTCTCCTATACCGATACCCAGATCAGCCGCCTGGGTGGCCCGAACTTCCACCAGATCCCGATCAATCGCCCGGTTGCACCGAACCACAACAACCAGCGCGACGCGATGCACCAGCATATCGTGCACAAGGGCCGCGCCGCCTACGAGCCCAACTCCATCGATGGTGGCTGGCCGAAGGAAACCCCGCCCGGCCCCCGCGATGGTGGTTTCGAGACCTATCAGGAACGCGTCGATGCGCACAAGATTCGCCAGCGCAGCGATTCGTTCGGTGACCACTTCTCCCAGGCGCGCCTGTTCTTCCAGAGCATGAGCCCGACCGAACAGCAGCACATCATCAAGGCCTACAGCTTCGAATTGGGCAAGGTCGAGCGTGAGCACATCCGCGCCCGCCAGGTGAATGAAATTCTCGCCAACATCGACCTGAAGCTGGCAGCCGCCGTGGCCGAAAACCTAGGCCTGCCAGCCCCTAAAGCCGGTACCGTCAAGGTCAAGGGCAGCCAGCTGGCCAAATCGCCAGCCTTAAGCCAGATGAACCACCCGGGCAAGGTTGGGATCAAGGGTCGCAAGATCGCTGTACTGATCGCCAACGGCGTAGATGCTGCCAGTGTCGACAAGATGGTCAAGGCTCTGGAAGCGCAGAGTGCTCGCCCCATGCTGCTGGGCCCGACCTCCGCGCCTGTGAAGGCCGCCGACGGTACGCAACTGCCGGTGGATGCATCGATGGAAGGTATGCCGTCGATCATGTTCGATGGCATCGTCGTACCCGCTGGCAAGGCATCCACCGATGCCATGGCGGCCAGTGGCCTGGCCAAGCACTTCCTGCTTGAGGGCTACAAGCACCTCAAGGCGATGGTGCTGACTCAGGAACTGCTGGCAACGTTGGGTCTGAAGGAAGACAAAGGTCTGCTGACCGGCGACGACCAGAAGGCCATGGACGCGTTCGTCAAGGCAGTGGAAGGGCATCGCGTGTGGGAGCGTGAAGCGGCTGCCGAAGCGGTTCCTGCTTAAATCCTGGTGTATCAGGGGCTGCCTCGCAGCCCCTGTTCACTGGCTTAGCGCTGGTGGGGAACCAGCACCACCTGAGCAGGCAGCGCGCGCTGGATATCGTGCTTCTGTTTCAGCTCGAAGGTGCTGTCGATCTTGCGAACACGCTTGGCCAATAATGTCTTCAGCCACGGCGCATCCGCGCTGCGTGGTACCTGGAACACCACATCGCAACCATAGTTGACCACGTCGGCGGCAATGTCATCGAGTTGCTGGCGCATGGCTTGGATGTTGGTGGTTTCCAACGCAATGACCGTGCTGGGCGCACTGGGGTCGATCACCCGAGCCCTGGGCTTGGCTTCGGCAGCCTTGAGTGCGGCTTCGGCCTTGGCCAGCTCGGCCTTGCGCGCTTGTGAAACGGCATCACCGCCAGTAACCGCCGGAGCCTGTGGCATGAGTGCGCGCGCGCGCGCCAAGGCTGTGACCGCCGCGTTCACGTCACCCTTCTGCAGCATGATCTGACTGCGTTGCAGGTAAGCTTCGGCCAGCTCGCGCCGGTATTGTTCGATGCGGCCGTCGCCAGGCGACTGCGCTTGCAGGGAGACCAGTTGGTCCTCTGCGGTGGCCAGCTCGTTGCTGGCGATATTTTGTTGCAATTGCTGCCATGCATCAGGCTGGGCAGGCGTGCTGGCCTGTTCGACCGGTGCTTGGGAGCACGCGGCGAGGAACAGGGAAAATACGCCAACAAGCAGACAACGGGAGGCAAACGGCTTCATTCCTGCGGCTCTCTATTTGCGCAAAAAGCGAGCAAGTCTACACCCAGGTGCGCACGCTCGAAAACTGGTCTTACAGACCCTTAACGGCGCCGAAGGTTGCAAGGCAGGCCTTGTAAGCCTTTCGCTCACCGTTTGGGCAGGGCCAGACTCAGCAAGAATAGCACCGCAGCGCACACCACAATGGATGGGCCGGCAGGGGTGTCCTTGAACCATGACAAGGCCAGCCCGCCGCAGACCGCGACTACGCCTATGACGCTGGCGCCTACAGCCATCTGCTCCGGAGAGCGCGCATGCCGTTGTGCAGCTGCCGCCGGAATGATCAATAAAGAAGTGATCAGCAAGACGCCGACGATCTTCATGGCCACCGCAATGACCACGGCAATGAGCAGCATCAGCGCCATGCGCAAGGCCGCAACCGGTAGCCCTTCGACCGTTGCCAGTTCTTCGTGGACGGTGACGGCGAGCAAAGGGCGCCACAAGACGGCGATCAGTACGAGTACCAGGGCGCTGCCGCCCAAGATCCAGGCAAGATCGGTCGGGCTGATGGCCAGCAGATCCCCGAACAGGTAAGCCATCAGGTCGATGCGCACGTCGTGCATGAAGCTCAGCACCACCAGGCCCAGGGACAAGGTACTGGGTGCCAGGATACCCAGCAGTGTGTCGGATGCCAGAGGCTGACGTTGCTGCAAGGTCACCAGCAAAATCGCCAGCAACAGGCAGCCCACGGTGACGGCCAACGTGGGGCTGACATCCAGCACGAAGCCCAGGGCCACGCCCAGCAAGGCGGCATGGGACAGGGTGTCGCCAAAATAGGCCATGCGCCGCCAGACGACGAACGAGCCAAGAGGGCCAGCTACCAGCGCGAGGGACAGACCAGCGAGCAGGGCGTAGAGAAGAAAATCAGCCATGCTTGCAGTGCGCTCCGTGAACATGGGGGGCTGGGGCGACCACCGAACCGTGCAGGTCGTGGCTGTGGTCATGATGATGGTGATAAATGGCCAGGCTCGGTGCGGTCTGGCCGAACAGTTCGACGAATGCCGGGTCACCGCTGACCTGCTCGGGATGACCGGAGCAGCACACATGGCGGTTCAGGCACACCACCTGGTCGGTCGCACTCATGACCAGGTGCAGGTCGTGGGAAACCATCAACACGCCGCAACCCAGGCGGTCACGCAGTCGGGTGATGAGGTTGTACAGCTCGGTCTGCCCTACCACGTCAACGCCTTGGACCGGCTCGTCCAGCACCAGCAACTGCGGCTCTCGCAGCAGTGCACGGGCCAGCAGCACGCGCTGCATTTCACCTCCAGACACAGTCTGGATCGGGCTGTCGATCACGTGCTCGGCGCCGACCTGCTGAAGCGCTGACAAGGCCGCCACGCGATCTACGCCGGGCACCAGGCGCAGAAAGCGCAGCACCGACAATGGCAGCGTGGCGTCGACCTGGATTTTTTGCGGCATGTAGCCAATGCGCAGCCGGGGTTTGCGCCATACCGAGCCGCGGTGTGGCTTGAGCAGCCCCAGCACGGCGCGGACCAACGTGGTCTTGCCCGCCCCATTGGGCCCGATCAGGGTGACGATCTGGCCGGGCGCGACTGCCAGGTCAATGCTGTCGAGCACGGCCTCGCCGCCATAGGTGACGCCGACCTGCTCCAGGCGGATCAGCGCGTCGCTCATGCCGCATCCTTGCAGTTGCTGCACACGCCCACGACTTCGACGGTCTGGTTCTCGACCGTGAAACCCACATGCCTGGCGCTGCCGACGATGGCATCGCTGATACTCGCCTGCTCCAGTTCAATGGCGATGTGGCACAGTCGGCAAATCAGAAACTGCCCCTGGTGCGAATGCTCGGGATGGCTACAACCGATGAAGGCGTTCAGCGAGGCGATGCGGTGCACGAGGCCGTTTTCCAGAAGGAAGTCCAGCGCGCGGTACACCGTGGGCGGCGCCGCGCGACGACCATCCTGTTCGCTGAGCACCGCCAGGATGTCGTAGGCGCCCAGCGGTTTGTGGCTCTGCCACACCAACTCCAGTACCCGGCGACGCAGCGCCGTCAGGCGCAGCCCCTGACGGGCGCACAGGGCGTCGGCTTCAGCCAGGGCGCTGTGCACGCAATGGGAATGGTCATGGGGACGGTTGGCCAGCGGCGTAATGGACATGGGCAGCGACGATTCTGGATGGAGACGTTATTATGTTACCTGTTTCTGACGATTCGAGTACCTACCGTGGCCCGATTCCTTACCCTGTTTGTCGCTTTCATCGCATTTTCCGCCCACGCCGACGTGCGTGTGCTGACCAGCATCAAGCCACTGCAACAGATCGCCGCTGCTGTGCAGGACGGTGTCGGCAGCCCTGAAGTGCTGTTGCCGCCAGGCGCCTCGCCTCACCATTACGCATTGCGTCCCTCGGACGTGCGCAGGGTCGCGGATGCGGATTTGCTGTACTGGATCGGCCCGGACATGGAAGGCTTCCTGCCAAGGGTGCTGGGTAACCGCAGCAAGCCGACCATCGCGGTACAGTCGCTGCCGGGCCTGAAGCTGCGTCACTTCGGCGAAGACAGCCATTCCCATGACGAAGACCATGACGACCATGACCATGATCACCGCCCGGGCAGCCTCGATGCGCACTTGTGGTTGTCTTCGGTGAACGCCCGGGTGATCGCTGGAAAGATGGCCGCCGATCTCGCCAGCGCGGACCCTGCCAATGCCGACCGCTACAAGCGTAACCTGGCGGCGTTCACCCAACGCCTGGACGCGCTCGACGCCCGTATCAAGGCACGGGTAGCGGGCGTGGCCGGCAAGCCGTACTTCGTGTTCCACGAGGCCTTTGATTATTTCGAAGCTGAATATGGCCTCAAGCACACCGGCGTGTTCAGTGTGGCTTCTGAAGTGCAGCCCGGCGCTCAACACGTGGCCGCCATGCGCAAGCGGCTGCAGGAAGTGGGCAAGACGTGCGTCTTCAGCGAGCCGCCCTTGCGCCCTCGACTGGCCGAAACCCTGACAGCCGGTTTGCCGGTGCGCCTGGCCGAGCTCGATGCGCTTGGCGGCACCGATCCGGTAAATGCGCAAGGCTACGAGCGCTTGCTCGACAAGCTAGGAAGCGACCTGGCGAGCTGCCTGGAGCAGTTGTAATGGTATGAGGTGGCGGCATGCCTGGGTTGAGCGCCGCCTGGGCAGCGCCTGATTCCCATGGGCAGACGCAGGGCCTGCCGACAGGGTTCGGGTCAGAGGGCGAACGGCAGCTTCACGGCCACCTGCTGGCGCTGCGCCAGGCGCACTTCGAATTCGCTTGGGTCGTGGATCATCACGTCCATGCCGGCGAAGGACTCTGCCGCGATCAGGCGAGACAGCCAGAACCGCACGCAGGCAACGCGCAACATCTGCGGCCAGAGTTCAGCTTCGGCTGCCGTGAATGGCCGCAATGCGGCGTAGGCGGCAAGCAAAGCCTGGGCGCGGGGTACATCGATGCCGGCCTGTGCATCCAGGCACCAGTCGTTCAGGGTAATGGCAATGTCGTACAGCATCGGCCCCGAGCAGGCATTGTAGAAGTCGATGACCCCAGACAAGTGGGTGCCTTCGAACATCACGTTGTCGCGGAACAGGTCGGCATGCAGGTTGGCCCGGGGCAATGCCAGGATCTGCGCCTGGTAGGCGGCGATTTCATCCAGCGCCGGTTGCAGCAGGCTGGCCTGCTCGGCGTTCAGGCGCGGCAGCAGTTCGGCCCCGGCGGCCAGCATCCACTCAAGGCCTCGGTCCGTGCGGCGCTCGATGATGTGTTCGTGGGTGGCCAGGTGAATGTGTGCCAGCAGTTCACCGACCTGGGCACAATGCTGGGCATTGGGCGCCTTGATATGTTTGCCCGAGAGCCTGGGTTGCAGCAGCGCCGGCTTGCCGCACAGTTCGCGCAGGCCATGGCCGTTACGGTCACGAATGGCGTAGGGCACTGGCATCCGGGCCGTGTGCAGGGTATCGAGCAACTCGATGAAGAACGGCATGTCCTCGCTGGGCCCACGCTCGATCAGCGTCAGCACGAACTCCCCCTGTTCGAGGCTGACGAAGAAATTGCTGTTCTCGGTGCCGGCGGCGATACCCTGGAAATCGAGCAGACGACCCAGCTCGTAAGGTGCCAGAAAGGTTTCCAGCTCAGGCCGGGTCACGGGGGTGAAGACTGACATGATGAAAGATTGCCCATGCGGGCACTTCTGGCCGAAGTGCCGGGTTGATGTGAACGGTGCGCGTCAGATTACCACTCGAAGATCTTCCAGGACGGAATCAGCATGTCCGGCTGGTCGGAACGAATGAAATTGCCATCGGAGCCATCGGCGCGTACCAGAAAGTAAGGCTTGCCATGTTTGGGCGTGATCTTGATCGCATACAGGAAGCCGTTTTGGCGATATTCCTGGATGGTCTTGTCGCCTTCCGTGCGAATGGTCACCTCGGGATCGGCCGAGGGCGCGTCATCCGCCGCCAAGGTGACGACGGGCAGACCTGCCATTAGGCAGAGCAGTAACAGGCGATTGAGTGTACGCATGATAACCTAGTCCCTTTGTCGTCAATGATTCTGGCTATTCTAGCGCCGGACCCGTCGAAAAGGTTGATTCTGCTCATGAGCCAAGCGCCCCTCGTCCTCGTGGACGGTTCCTCCTACCTTTATCGCGCCTTCCATGCCCTGCCCCCGCTGACCACGTCCAAGGGTATGCCGACCGGTGCGGTGAAGGGTGTGCTCAACATGCTCAAGAGCCTGCGCAGGCAGTACCCGGACAGCTTGTTCGCCGTGGTGTTCGACGCCAAGGGCGGCACGTTCCGCGACACCCTGTTCGCCGACTACAAGGCCAACCGCCCCAGCATGCCGGACGATCTGCGGGTGCAGATCGAGCCGCTGCATGCCAGCGTCAAGGCCATGGGCTACCCACTGTTGTGCGTCGAAGGCGTCGAGGCTGACGATGTCATCGGTACCTTGGCCCGTAGCAGCGCGGCGCTGAACCGCCCGGTCATCATTTCTACCGGCGACAAGGACATGGCGCAGCTGGTCGACGGGCACATTACCCTGGTCAATACCATGACCGGTAGCGTGCTGGACGTGGCTGGCGTGCACGAGAAATTTGGGGTCGGCCCCGAGCACATCATCGACTTCCTGGCGCTGATGGGCGACAAGGTCGATAACATCCCAGGTGTGCCAGGCGTGGGCGAAAAGACTGCCGTCGGGCTGTTGACCGGGATCGGCGGGGGGCTCAGCGACCTGTACGCGAACCTGGACAAGGTGCCTGCGCTGCCTATCCGTGGCGCCAAGAGCCTGCCCGCCAAGCTTGAAGAGCACCGGGATGCGGCTTTCATGTCCTACGAGCTGGCTACCATCAAGATCGACGTGCCGCTGGACATCGAAGTCGATGCACTGGTGTGCGGCGAACCGGACCGCGAGGCGCTGCTGGCGCTGTACACCGAAATGGAGTTCAAGAGCTGGATTGCCGACCTGCAGCGCGATGCGGCTCGGGAGGGGGACCAACTGCCCCCGGTGGAGGCCCCGGCGGCCATGGTCGAAGCCCGCTATGAAACCATCCTTGATCAAGAACGCTTCGACGCCTGGCTCGAGAAGCTGCGCCAGGCACCGCTGTTCGCGTTCGATACCGAAACCACCGGCCTTGATGCCCAGCGCGCCCAGCTGGTAGGGATTTCCTTTGCCGTCGAGCCCCATGAAGCGGCCTACGTCCCTTTGATGCACGACTACGAAGGCGCCCCTGTCCAGTTGGATCGTGAGGCCGTCCTGCTTGCGCTCAAGCCCCTGCTGGAGGATCCGGCAAAAGCCAAGGTGGGCCAGAACGCCAAGTACGACATCAACATCCTTGCCAACGGTTCGCCCGCGATCCAGGTGCGGGGTGTGGCCTATGACACCATGCTCGAATCGTACGTGTTCAACTCGACGGGCACGCGGCACGACATGGACAGCCTGGCGCAAAAGTACCTTGGGCACACCACCATCGCTTTCGAGGACATTGCGGGCAAAGGTGCCAAGCAGCTGACCTTCAACCAGATTCATCTGGACAAGGCCGGCCCCTATGCGGCCGAAGATGCCGACATCACCCTGCGCTTGCACCAGGCGTTGCAGGCGCATATGGCCAAGACGCCCAGTGTGCAGCCGGTGCTAATGGACATCGAAATGCCGCTGGTACCGGTGCTGGCCAAGATCGAGCGCCAGGGCGCGTTGGTCGATGCGGCGCTGTTGCACGTCCAGAGCGGCGAGCTGGGTGTGAAGATGGCCGAGCTGGAGCAGCGGGCCTTCGAACTGGCGGGGGAGGAATTCAACCTGGGTTCGCCCAAGCAGCTGGGCGCGATCCTGTACGACAAGCTGGGCATGCCGGTGATCAGTAAGACGGCCAAGGGTCAACCATCGACGGCAGAAGCCGTGCTGGACGAGCTGGCCGAACAAGGGTATCCACTGCCTGAAGTGCTGATGCAGTACCGCAGCCTGAGCAAGCTCAAGAGCACCTACACCGACAAGTTGCCGGGGCAGATCAACCCGCGCACGGGTCGAATCCACACGTCGTACCAGCAGGCGGTGGCGGCCACGGGCCGTCTTTCGTCCAGTGACCCGAACCTGCAGAACATTCCGATCCGTACGGCCGAAGGCCGGCGAATCCGCCAGGCCTTCATCGCAAGCCCTGGCTACAAGCTGCTGGCCGCCGACTACTCCCAGATCGAGCTGCGCATCATGGCGCACCTGGCCAAGGACGAAGGCTTGCTGCACGCCTTCCAAAACGATCTGGACGTGCACCGTGCGACGGCAGCGGAAGTATTCGGCGTCGCGCTCGAACAGGTTACCCATGACCAGCGGCGCAGCGCCAAGGCGATCAACTTCGGGCTTATCTACGGCATGAGCGCTTTTGGCCTGGCCAAGCAGATCGGGGTGGACCGCAAGCAGTCCCAGGACTACATCGATCGTTACTTCACCCGCTATCCAGGGGTGCTGGCCTACATGGAGCGTACCCGTGCCCAGGCCGCAGAGCAGGGGTTCGTGGAAACCTTGTTCGGTCGCAGGCTCTACCTGCCTGATATCAACGCCAAGAACCCAGCCTTGCGCCGGGGAGCCGAGCGCACGGCGATCAACGCGCCGATGCAAGGCACGGCCGCCGATATCATCAAGCGCGCCATGGTCAACGTGGACAACTGGCTGACCGAAAGCGCACTGGATGCGCGGGTGATCCTGCAGGTGCACGACGAACTTGTTCTCGAGGTGCGCGAAGACCTCGTGGACCTGGTGAAAGATGAAATTCGAAAGCATATGAGCCAGGCGGCGCAGCTGGATGTGCCGCTGCTGGTCGAGGCCGGTGTAGGCGCGAACTGGGACGAAGCCCACTGATTGCACGGGGCAAAGGGGCGTTGTGTGGCGATTTGTCGTTACAGGCGCCCCGGCCTGTGTCCAGCTGTTTCATGAAACTGCGGCAAATAGTTCCAGGCCCCAGGAACTAAAGCAGTGAACTGCAACTCAGAGTACCTGAATGGCTGGTGAAGCCGTTCGATGCTCCTATGTTGTGTTAAGTGTTGGCAGATATCCGGACCCCGCCCTAGCGGTCCGGGCTTGGACCCCGAACTTCCCCCTCCCCATACGAAGTCCGGGGTTTTTTTTGCCTGAAATTTGCCTAATGCGGGCCTTCGCCCTCAGGCGGCAGGCTTGTCTTCGAGCTCCATCCAGTCGGCCAGCACGCGGTAGGCGTCTTCAAGGCCCAGGCGCTTGGGGGCCGAGAACAGTTGGATGGTCACGCCTTCGCCCCAGCCTTTCCTGATCTCCGATTGCACCTTGAGCAAGGTGTTCTTGGCGGCGCCGTGGGTGAGCTTGTCGGCCTTGGTCAGCAGGATGTGCATGGGCATGCCGCTGGCCTTGGCCCAATCGAGCATCATTTTGTCGAAGTCCGTCATCGGGTGGCGGACATCCATCATCAAGATCACGCCACGCAGGCATTCGCGGCTACCCAGGTAAGCTTCCAGGTGGCGCTGCCAGTGCTGCTTGAGGGGGATGGGCACCTTGGCGTAGCCGTAGCCTGGCAGGTCGACCAGGCGGCGTTCGTCATCCAGGCTGAAGAAGTTCAGCAACTGGGTACGGCCGGGTGTTTTCGAGGTACGGGCCAGGCTGGCATGGGTCAGCGTGTTCAGTGCGCTGGATTTGCCGGCGTTGGAGCGGCCGGCGAAGGCCACCTCGTAACCCTGATCGTCCGGGCATTGTTCGACCTTGGCAGCGCTGAGGGCGAATTTGGCTTTCTGGCACAGACCGAGGATGGGGTTCTTGACTTGCATGGGATATCCGATGTGGTGATGCCAGCCCCTGTCGAGCGGGGCCTGGCAAGCGGTGTCGTTTCCGTTTGGGTGGCGGAAGTATATAATGCCCCAGTTTTTGTGTGCTCATTCTCCCGGCTTTGGGGGGCGAGCATGGGGCGTCGAACATGAGCTTGCGCATTAGAACGCAGCGCGGCCCCCAACCCTGAACGTCATGGCGCAATACGCAATGGCCGCTTGCTGTCGGTCTGTTCCTGCCGGTTTTCAGCGCACAGGCTACACAGGATTCCGAGGTGTTGTACAACCGCGTGTGTGCGGGGGGTACATCGAACGCCTGCTCCATGAGCCCAGATGGGCGATCGGGCAACCCGAATCCTGATCTGGCGCAATGCATGAATAGCTCGGCACGGCACAATGCTCAGGGTTTCAAGGCTATGCCGCCGCGTGGATTGTGCATGGACTGCAGTGCCGAGGACTACCGTCTGGTCATCCTTTGGATGAATGGCAGTCCCGATACATAACATTTCACCCCTAGCCGTGTTGGATTAGCTGATGAACAAACTAGTCGTGAGTCTGCTGTTGAGCCTGGGTGTCGCAGGTGCGGCCACTGCTGCGCAGCCCGTCAAAGGCGATGCCGCCGCAGGTCAGGCCAAGACGGCCGTCTGCGGGGCCTGCCACAACCCAGATGGCAATAGCCTGGCACCGAACTTCCCCAAACTGGCAGGTCAAGGCCAGCGCTACCTCGAAAAACAAATGCACGACATCAAGTCTGGCAAACGCGTCGTGCTGGAGATGACCGGCATGCTGGCCGGCTTCAACGACCAGGACCTGGCCGACATCGCGGCGTATTTCGCCAGCCAGAAAGGCAGCGTGGGTGCAGCCGACCCTGCGCTGGTCGAGCGTGGGCGTGCGCTGTTCAACGGTGGCGACCTGGACAAGGGCATGCCGGCCTGCACGGGCTGCCACTCGCCTGACGGGGCAGGTATCGCACTGGCCGGGTTCCCTCACCTGAGTGGGCAGCATGCCCAGTACGTGAGCAAGCAGCTCACCGACTTCCGTGAAGGCAACCGCACCAATGATGGGGATGCCATGACCATGCGCACCATCGCCGGGAAGCTCAGTAACCATGACATCGAGGCCTTGGCCAGCTACATCCAGGGCCTGCATTAATGCCGGGTTAATGTTGCAAGCCAAAGATGAAAGGGCGGCGCGGCTGCCCTTTTTTTTGCCCGCAGCCGTTACACTACAGAACTAGAGCCCTCCCCGGCCTGTCTCAATCCAGGTCGTGCCGTGGCGACCCATGACTGCTCAGGAGTAAAGCATGCGTAAACTGATTCTCAGCGCTGCGCTGGTCGCTGCCAGCGTACTTGGTATGACTTCCGTCCAGGCCGCAGAGCCTGTAGCCGGCAAGGAATATGTCGAGCTGAGCAACCCGGTTCCGGTTTCCGTGCCTGGCAAGATCGAAGTGGTCGAGTTGTTCTGGTATGGCTGCCCGCATTGCTATCACTTCGAGCCTGTCATCAACCCTTGGGTCGACAAGCTGCCCAAGGATGTCAACTTCAAGCGTGTGCCGGCCATGTTCGGTGGCCCTTGGGATGCCCATGGCCAGATGTTCCTGACCCTGGAAGCGATGGGCGTCGAGCACAAGGTGCACGCGGCGGTATTCGACGCCATTCAAAACCAGCGCAAGCGTCTGACAAGCCCAAAAGACATGGCCGATTTCCTGGCAACGCAAGGTGTGGACAAGGCCAAGTTCCTGGCTACCTACAACTCCTTCGCCATCAAGGGACAGGTCAACCAGGCGAAAGAACTGGCCAAGAAATATGAAATCACTGGCGTTCCCAGCATGGTGGTTAACGGTAAGTACCGCTTCGACCTGGGCACCGCTGGTGGGCCAGAGGGTGTCCTCAACGTGGCCGACCAGTTGATCGACAAGGAGCGCGCTGCCAAGTAGGCAGCGCACCCATGCCTCGCCTACGGGCCACGCGCGGCGTTGCCCTGCCCCAGCCGCAGGTCAACGAGCATCACCTGCAAGCCCCCGGTTTGCCGGAAGATGGTCGTCTGCGGCTGCTTAGCTTCAATATCCAGGTAGGCATCAGTACCGAGCGTTATCGGCATTACCTGACGCGCAGCTGGCAGCACCTGTTGCCGCACACTGGCCGAGCCAGCAACTTGCAGAAAATCGGTAAGTTGCTTGGGGACTTCGACCTAGTGGCCCTGCAAGAGGCGGATGGGGGCAGCATGCGCTCGGGCTATGTCAACCAGGTCGAGCATCTGGCCCAACTGGGTGCCTTCCCCTACTGGTACCAACAGCTCAATCGCAACCTTGGGCGCTTCGCCCAGCACAGCAATGGCGTACTTAGCCGTCTGAAGCCTCATCAGCTCGAAGATCACCCACTGCCTGGCCCAGCAGGGCGCGGGGCTATCCTGGTGCGCTTCGGCGAGGGTGAGGACGCGCTGATCGTGGTCATGATGCACCTGGCATTGGGCGCCAAGACCCGCGCACTGCAGCTGGCCTACATACGCGAACTGATCGGCGGGTACCGCCATCAGGTGTTGATGGGGGACATGAACACCCATGCCACCGACCTGCTCGAGCACTCACCCTTGCGCGACCTTGGCCTGATCGCGCCCCAGGTGGAGGCCACCTTCCCCAGTTGGCGACCACAGCGCTGCCTGGACCACATCCTGCTCAGCCCGAGCCTTACCCTGGAAAGGGTCGAGGTGCTGGCCCAGCCGATTTCCGATCATCTTCCCGTGGCCGTCGAGATCCGATTGCCTGATGCATTGACTGTGGATACGCTGCCGGCCTTGAGCTGAATCAACTGACGCCTCGCTTGCCTTCAAGTGTCCCGGGCGCGCGCCGACAGTGTGTATCAGACAGCCCCAGTTGTATCACCCGTGCGGACACAGGCATGACCGAAGAAGCCGAGCGCTGGAAAGAAAAATACCTGATAAGCATTGAGCAACAGGAGAAGCTCGAACGTCGCTGGGAAGCGCGCCTGGACTTGCTGCGTCGAGGCCTGGTTCGCAGTACGTTGGCCGCCGAGGGCAGCGACAAGGTCGTCGACCAGTGCATGAAGGAAATGCGCGAGGTCATTCGCAGTGACAATATGGATGCCGGGCTTGCCGGCCTGATCCCCCGTCTTGAAAAAGCCGTACTGGAGTCTGAGCAGCGCCGCGAAACCCGCATGCACCAAGTGGGCGATGCGCTGACGGCGCTCGTCGATCAGTTGCAAGGCCTGCCGTTGAGCAGCGATGTCTCAAGGCCCTTGAAGAAGCTTGCCAAGCGGCTGGAGGCCGGCGTTACCCAGTCTCGTGATCTGCCGCCACTGCTGGGGGAACTCAGTGGTCTGCAAGGGCGTGCGCTGGCCGCGCTGGACAGGCCCGAAGGCGGATCGCGGGGCGGCTTTCTGCAGCGATTGTTCAAAGGCCGCGATGAACCGGCGCCTGTCGAGGCCGCCAGCGAGCAGGTGACGGGCCCCGCCCCTGTTGCCGCGCAACCCCTGGTACAGGAAGTATCTCTTCTGTCTCACCACGATGGGCATGAAGGCAACGATGCGTCCCCGTCGCTGATCGAGTCTGAACACGTGCCGGGTGTCGAGCCGCCACCCATTCCCCCGGCACCTCCCATGGCAATGGATACGCCATTGCGAACTGAAGCGGATGATGGCCCGCCCCCTCTGACTGATGTGCCGCTGTCTGATCAAGACGCCTATGCGCTGCCCTACGCAGTCGAGCCGCCCTACAGTCAGGTTGCCGCCCATATCGAGCAGACGCTGCTCGGTCTATTGGATGACCTGAGCCTGCCAGATCGCCACAAGGCGCAGGCGCAGGCGATGCGCGAACGGGTGGCGCGCGGTATGAACTGGTACGAGTTGATTCCTGTACTGGATGATCTTGCCGTGTTGCTGCTGGCGATCACCGACAGTGGCCAGCATGAGTTCGAAACCTATCTGCAATTGCTCAATGAACGGCTCGAAGGTTTCCACGGCCACTTGCAGGCCGCCAGTGCCGGTCACGCCGACAACAGCAGTGCAGCACGCCAGCTGGACACGCAATTGCGTGAACAGGTGGACGGGCTGCAAACCGACATGCAGGGCGCCGCAGACGTATCGAGCTTGAAGCACCTGCTCGAAAGCCGGCTCGAGGGCTTGCTGATGACAATGGACCAGCACCAGCACGAGCGCGACCGCCGCGAGCAGGCGCTGGCTGGGCGCCTGCAGGGCCTGTCCGAGCGCGTGGCCAGCATGGAGCAGGAAGCGTTGGGTTATCGTGAGCACCTGGAGGAGCAGCGGCAAAAGGCATTGCTCGACCCACTGACCGGCCTGCCCAATCGCGCGGCCTGGAGCGAGCAGGTAGAGCGCGAAATGCAGCGCTGGCAGGAAAACGGCGGCGACCTGGCCATGGCGATTCTGGACCTGGATCATTTCAAGCAGATCAACGATGGCTACGGGCATCTGGCCGGCGACAAGGTATTGAAGATCGTGGCCGATCAGTTGCGCAAACGGCTGCGGGGCCAGGATTTCATTGCCCGCTTCGGGGGCGAGGAGTTCGTGTTGCTGCTGCCCGACACCTCGCCGGCGGACGCATTACAGGTCGTCGAAACAATGCGCCTTGCCGTAGAGGCCTGCCCGTTTCACTTCAAGGGAGAGCGGGTGGTAGTGTCCACGTCCATCGGCCTGAGCGCCTTCAGGCCCGGCGAGGTGGCCGATCAGGTGCTCAAGCGTGCCGACGCAGCGCTTTACCGTGCCAAGCAACGGGGGCGCAATTGCGTGGAGCAGAACTGACCGGGGCCTGGCAAGGGCGAGCGCAGATGCGGGGAGACCGTTATACTGTAGCGCTCATTCGCTGAGGCCACTGCCGTGCTTTCCACGCTGAAAAAAACACTGATCACCTTACTGCTGCTGACTGTCGCTGGTTGTTCGACGGGCTTGCGCATTGACCGCAGCCACCCGTCAGCCAACCACGACAACCGCATTCAGTTCGTGGTGCTGCACTATACCAATGCTTCGCTGGAGCGCTCGTTGGCGTTGCTGACCCACGGCGAGGTCAGCAGCCACTACCTGATCGGTGATGGCCCCGCCACTGTCTACCAGTTGGTGGATGAAAGCAGGCGAGCCTGGCACGCTGGCGATAGCCAGTGGCAGGGCAGAACCTGGTTGAACTCATCGTCCATCGGCATCGAGATCGTCAATGCTGGCTTTACCGATACGCCTGCCGGGCGGGTATGGCACCCCTACAGCGAAGCGCAGATCCAGTCGCTGATCGCGCTGCTCAAGGACATCGTCAAGCGTAACGGCATCGAACCACGGCACATTATTGGCCACAGCGACATCGCGCCACTGCGCAAGCAGGACCCCGGCCCGCTGTTCCCGTGGAAACGCCTGGCCGACGCCGGCCTGGGCGTTTGGCCTGACGCCTCTGCCGTGGCTCGCCAGCAGGCCTATTTTGAGGTCAATCCCCCTACTATTGGGTGGTACCAGCAGGCCCTCGCCCGGTTTGGCTATGCCGTCGAGCAGACGGGCGTGCCCGATGTCCAGACGCGGCACGTGATCGCGGCGTTCCAGATGCGCTTTCGACCTCAACGCTTCGACGGCCAGCCCGATGCGCAGACGGCCGCCATGCTCGAGGTGCTCAACCGCATGCCGTAAAGCGTTGACGGCTGGCAGTTTGGTCCTCGCCCAAGCGAAGCGCTAAACGGCAAAGGTAATTGTCCATTGAGTTGCTATACCTTGGTAATCAACTGGATGCCTTCGATGCCTGATCGCCTGACGGCCTTGCGCCAATTTTTCTACCGTCCCTGGATGCTTGCCGCTTTGGCGGCAATCGCCAGTGCCGCCTTGTTGCTGACCGCCAGCATCGCCATTGCGTTGCAGCAGATGAAACAAAGTGAAAGCGAACAGATGAATGCTCAGGGCGAGCGTTTTCTGGAGCGACTCGAGCAGGTGTTCGGGCAGTTGCGCGAAGGCGTGGACTTGTTGGAGACGCAGCCTTTGCGTGGCTGCGGCCCCGCCATGCTGACGGCCTTGCAGCAGATCGGGTTGAGTTCACGGTTCATCTACGAGGCGGCCTATGTCGACGGTGATGTCGCGTGTTCGAACCGAGGTGACGAGCGGGCTTTCGTGCCGCTCCGCCCGCCAGATATCAAGGGGCCGGTCTACAGCTATTGGCTCAATACCACCACCGAGCCCGACGAAAACCTTGCCGCGCTGATGCTGGGGCGTGGCCGGTTTCTGGTGTCAACCTCCCGCGGGCACCTGACCGATGTGGTGGATTTGCCCCCGGGCGGCAGCTTGTTGGTCGTGCTGGATAACGGTGCCCGGGCGATCCCGGTACTGGGCCCGCCCCAAGTGTGGCCACCGCCTTCTGTGTGGTCGACCAGCCACAAAACGCTGCTGGAGTTCAGCGACCGTCTGATCTATCGCATGCCCACCAAGTCTCCTGATTACCAGTTGGTTCTGATCGCACCACGCGCAAGTCTCCCCCTGCGCATGAATGGCGCCCTGTGGCTGCTGTTTCCAGGCAGCGTACTGGGTGCTTGTTGCATCGGCTGGCTGGTCTTGCAGTTGGCGCAACAGCGACGCTCCATGAGCTCGGAGCTACAGCAGGCGCTGAGTCGTGGCCAGTTGCAAGTGCTTTACCAGCCGATTTTCGAGCTCGACAGCAGGCGCTGTGTGGGTGCCGAGGCATTGGTGCGTTGGCGTCGGCCCGATGGCAGCTTGACCAGCCCTGAGCTGTTCATCCCGCTGGCCGAAAATACCGGGCAGATCCGTGAGATCACCGACTTCGTCCTGCGACGCGTCCTCGAACAACTCGGCCCGCTGTTGCGCTCACGGCCCATGCTGTACATCTCGGTGAACCTGGCGGCGTGCGACGTGATGGTTCCGCGTGTTGGGGAAGTGGCGGCGCGCTTGCTGGCGCTGCACCGGGTGGCCCCTAGGCAGATCGCCTTCGAGGTGACCGAGCGCGGCCTGATCGATGTGGTGGTGGCGCGCGAAAACCTGCAAGCACTGCGCGCCCAGGGCCATCAGGTGCTGATCGACGATTTCGGTACGGGCTACTGCAGCCTGGCCTATCTCCAGACCTTGCCCGTGGATTGCCTGAAAATCGACAAGGCATTCATCGATGCGCTGGGCCACGATGCCGCCAGCAGCGGCGTGGCACCGCATATCATCCGCATGGCCCACGACCTGCATCTGCGGGTGATCGCCGAAGGTATCGAGCGTGAAGACCAGGCACTGCTGCTGCTTGGGGAGGGCGTGAAGTACGGCCAGGGCTGGCTGTTCGCCAAGGCCCTGACGGCCCGTCAGTTCGCCGAGCTGGTCACGCGGGATAAATTGCCACGGGGCAGACAGGCCTGACGCGCTTTGCGAGCATCAGACCGGCAGGGCCAGGTAGAACTGGGTACCTTCACCCGGTCGCGAGAAGACGCCCATGCGCCCACCGTGCAACTGCACGATTTCCTTGCACAAGGCCAGTCCCAGGCCGGCTCCACCTTTCTTGCGCCCTACTTGCACGAACGGCTCGAAGATACGGGCCTGCTGGCCATAGGCGATACCCTCGCCCGTGTCCTCGACACTGATGATCACGCGTTCGGCATGGCGCCGCGCATGCAGGCGGATGCGCCCGCCCTGTGGGGTATGCCTGACCGCGTTGTGCAGCAGGTTGTCCAACACACGGTCGAGCTGGGCAACGTCAGCCTGAATGCGTGGCAATGGCGGTTCCAGGGCCAGGACCAGTTCGATCTGCTTCTGGCCCGCCTGGTCGGCGAAGCGTAATTGCGCCCGCTCCAGCAGTTCATCGACGGCGCAGGGCGCCAGGTCGAGCTTTTGCAGGCCGCTTTGATAGCGGCTGAAGTTGAGCAGGTCATTGATCAACTGGGTCAGGCGCTGCATTTCTTCGCCGATGGTTTCCAGCAGATCGTACTCACGCGCTTCTTCGGGAAACTTGACCCGTTCGCGCAGCAGGCCGAACGCCATGTGCATACCGGTGACAGGCGTGCGCAGCTCGTGGGAGGCGCGGAGCACGAACTCGCTGCGCACCCGCTCGAAGGCACGCTGTTCTGTCACGTCGTGAAGCACCATCACAGCGCCCAGGATCGGGCCCTGGGGATGGCTGACGGGCGTCAGGCTATAGGTCAGCAGACGCGTTTCCTCGTCAACATCAATGTGAAGGTCGTCCGGTTGCCGGTCCAGACTGCCGCCGCGCAGCACCTGGCACAGTTGCTGTTCCAGCTCAGGTCGTTCCAGGGCTTCGGCCAGGCTGCTGCCAACACGGCTGTCGTTCCAGCCCAGTTGGCGTTGAGCAACCGGGTTCAAGTGCTCAAGCAAGCCCTGTCGATCGATGATCAGCAGGCCATCATCGATACTGTCGAGCACGGCTTGCAGCCGCTGCTGCCCGGCGAGCAATTCGTCGACATTGGTGGCCTGGTGCTTGCGCAGGGCGTCGGCCATGATCCCGAAGCGACGCGTGAGCTGGTTCAGCTCGCTAGCTTGAGTGATCGGGAGCGTGACATCGAAATTGCCCTTGCCGAGCTGATCGGCTGCCTTGGCCAGGGCCTCGATGGGCTGCCCGAATCGGCGGGCAATGTTGTGGGCAGTGATAAAGCCCAGAACCAGGACCACCAGGCCCATCAGGCCCAGCACGCCGCCGACCAGCAAGGCGCGGGCACGGCTTTGTTCTTCGCTGCGAGCGATGTTGGCCAGCGCTTGTTTGTGGGAATCGATCAGGTCGGTGCGCACTTGATTGAATGCGGCGCCCAGTGGCTGGTCCACGGCGAGGCTGCGCGAAGGCGCCGGGGTTGCGTGGTAAGCCTCCAGAAATGCCTGGTAGTGGTCGCGGGCTTCGCTGAACCCAGGCCGCTGGCCACCGTCGGCCAGGCTTTGGTCGAGCAGGTGTTGGAAATTGTCTTGCAGTGCTTGCAACTGATCTGGAGCCGTGTCCGTATCCAGCAGCAGAATGAGCTGCTCACCGAGGTTCTGGCGTAGCTTCAACCCCACGTCCAGCGAGTGATTGGTGTCGCGAACCAGCGCCTGTTGAGCCGAAGCCATTTGCAGGACGCTTACCAAGCCAAGCAGCAGCCCCAAAAGGGCGACCGTGACCAGCGCCGAGATGCTGAGAAAGAGCCGCGTGCGCAGCTTCATGGTCGGCCACTTCACAGGTTGTACTGCTTACGCTTGCGATACAGAGTTGACGCGTCGATCCCGAGGGTCTTGGCAGCTTGGTCGAGCGTGTCGCTGGCAGCCAGCACGGCGCCGATATGCGCGCGCTCAAGCTCATCCAGGCTCAAGGCGGCCCCTATACGCGGCGCGTTGCTTGCCGGTTGCTCGCCCATGCCCAGATGGCTGATCTCGACCTTTTCCTGGGGACAGATGATGCTGGCCCGCTCGATCACGTTACGCAATTCGCGAATGTTGCCCGGCCAGCGGTAATTGAGCAGCGCTGCGCGTGCCTCGTCGCTGAAGCCGCGTGCTGGCCTTGAGTATTCCTTGACGAAGCGGGCCAGGAAGCGGTCGGCGAGCGTGAGGATGTCTTCACTGCGCTCGCGCAGGGGCGGCAGGTGCAAGGTGATGACGTTCAGGCGGTAGAGCAAGTCTTCGCGGAAACGGCCCTCGCGCACCATTTCCTCAAGGTTGAGGTTGGTGGCGGCGAGGATGCGCACATCGGCCCGGCGGGTGACGGGGTCGCCAACACGCTCATATTCCTTGTCCTGGATGAAGCGCAGCAACTTGGGTTGCAGGGTCAGGGGGAAGTCACCGATTTCATCGAGGAACAACGTACCGCCGTCCGCCTGGTTGACGCGGCCAAGGGTGCTCTCGCTGGCGCCGGTAAAGGCCCCTCGCGTGTGGCCGAACAGTTCGCTTTCCATCAGCTCGGCATTGAGCGACGGGCAGTTGATGGTCACGCAGGCCTTGCGCGCACGCTTGCTCCAGCCGTGGATGGCGCGGGCCAGCTCACCTTTACCGGTCCCGGACTCGCCCAGGATCAGGATGTTGGCATCTGTGGTTGCTACCTGGCGGGCTGTTTCCAGCACGACCATCATGGCCGGGCTGTGGGAGTCCAGGCCATCCTTGGGCTTGCGCACTTCGCCTTCCAGGGCTTCCAGGCGGGCGGAAAGCTGGCGTACCTCCAGTTGCTTGGCTGTGGCCAGGCGCAACTGGTCAGGACTGCAAGGCTTGACCAGGTAGTCGGCGGCACCGGCTTGAATGGCATCGACCGCCGTGTCGATAGCGGAGTGGGCGGTCACGATGACCACGCGCATCCACGGTGCCTGAACACGCATCTGGGCCAGCACGTCCAGGCCATTGTCCTCGCCCAGACGCAGGTCGAGGAAGCACAGGTCGAACACCTGGCGCTGCAGCAGGCTCTCCGCCTGGGTGGCGCTGTTGGCGGTCGCCACGCTGTAGCCCTCGTCTTCCAGGCAGTAGCGGAAGGTGCGCAGGATCGCGGACTCGTCATCCACCAGCAGAATGCGGCCTTGCTTGTCCTGGGCTGATTCCATGTACCTGCGCTCCTTTGGGAAATATCTTTGTTTAGTGTGGGAAAAATCGGGCAAGTTGCATGGTCAATTCTGAAGGATTCTGCCCTTTGCACGCCAGCGGGTCGACCAAGAAGCTTGAATGCCCCGCGGGGCCGGCAATTTGCTTAGAGAGAGTGGTTGGCACATTGGTTGCGAAGAGTTTCAGATTTTGCCTACAGAAGGAGACTACGACATGCCTTTCGCCTTTCGCGCGCTTGCGCTAGCGGTCAGTTTGCTGCCCTTCGTCGCTATGGCCAGTGACGATCCTGTCCACGATGCTCGCCTGGAAGGTTCGCTGCAGACGGCGGTGTCCTTGAATCGGCTCCTCAATCCTTATCGAATCACCGTTAAGGTCGATGGGGCGTCGGCGCGTTTGGCTGGGGAGGTCGAGAATGAGGTTGAGCGACGTTTGGTCGAGGAAGTGGCTTTGGCGACTTCTGGTATCGAGAAGGTCGACAATCAGGTGCAGGTCAATCCTGAGCTGGTCGAGCGTCCACTGGCGTTGCGCGCTTATGCCCAGCGCACGAAAGACGTGACGCTTACGGCAGTCATACGGTCACGGCTGTTGTGGAGCCGCCTGACTGAGAAGGCACCCATACAGGTACAAAGTGACAGCGGTGTCGTCACGCTCCGGGGGCGGGTAGACAACCCCGAGGCAAAGGAGCTTGCGGGCGTCGTGGCGCGTACGACCGAGGGGGTGTACCTGGTCAACAACCTGATCAGCCTGGACACCGCAGCCATGATCAAAGCTAAAGACCAGCCTGTGGATGCCCCGACCGGACCGCAGCCAAGCGATGCCTGGATCGTCGATAAGGTCCAAAGCAGTTACAGCTTCAGCCGCAACCTTGACGGGCTGAATCTGAAGGTGGTGAGCCAGGATGGCCTGGTCAGACTCTCCGGCGAAGTCGTCAGCCCGGAGCAGAAGAATATCGCGACGGACATCGCCAGACAGATCATTGGTGTGCGTGGGGTCGATGCCGACATGCTCAAGGTGGCAACCAAGGTTGAAGGGTGATCGTGCATTTCGCACGGCCCCCCAGGGGGCATCGTGCAGGATACGTGGTAGGTCCTAATGGTTCAATCTTTTAACTCTTTGAAAAATAAGGATATTTTCTAATTTCAAAGCTGGCACGCAGGCTGCAATTACTTGTTCAAGTCTGGACAAAAATCACAGCAGGAGAAGCCGGTATGAACCGCCCATCTGTCAACCGTTTGCACGTTACCGCCCTGCCACTGCGTCAGATCATGTCGCTTGGCATCGCGGTCATGCTGACTTTGGCAGCAGGGCTGTTCTACTACAGTGTGCAAACCGCCCGCCTGGCCGACCAAGTGGCGGCGCAAACCGCCCTGCTGTCGCAGATCCAGAACACCCGCGCCAGTAACCTCGTGCAAGCAGCCGAGCCGCTGCCATCGAAGGGCAAGGCCGAGTCCCCTGCAACCGTTGAACATGTCGTACCACAGGACCGTTGGGTGTTCTGATCACCCTGCTTTCGAAAACAAAGGAGAATCATCATGCTGAGCTGGGCTATCACTTTCCTCATCATCGCCATCGTCGCTGCAGTTCTGGGCTTTGGTGGTATCGCTGGCGCTGCAACGGGTATCGCCAAGATCCTGTTCATCGTCTTCCTGGTTCTTTTCGTTGCTTCGTTCTTCTTTGGACGCGGTCGCAGATGAGCAGGCTGTTACGCAATGCCGTAGCTGGCGTTCTGATGATGAGCGCCACTGCAGCAGCGCTGGCGGCCAATGATGGCCAGCTACGCGTCGATCAATTGCTGGGTAGCGACGCCGAGTACCGGGAATCCTGGCAGGACGCCGTAAAAGGCGAGGAACGCCTGCCCGATTGGGTGTTGAACCTGACGGGAAGTTCGCCTCAGCAGATGTCGGCGGTCACGGAAGACGGTGATAAATACCTCGTAGGCCCGCTCTGCGAAGCCGCGGACAAATGCACTTACAAGCGTTTGATCGTCGCATTCAGCTGGGACAAGGATGACGCCTACGGGATGCTGGTGGAGGTACCGGAAGGCCTGCCCAGCGACAAGTCGCCTACCCGCCATGCGCAGTATCGGTGGCTTGGCAAACCTGACGAGGGCATGAAAACCATGCTTCAGGAGCAACTCAAGCGGGACCCGAACTGGTACTGAGTCGCAAGACCGGTGTGGTTCAGGTTTGGCACTGTCATGAAATAGAAGCTGAACGGCCGTAGGCTTGCAGCCTTCTATGATGCGCCGCTCCGAGGAGGAGCAGCACATGACCAAGGGGCCGGGCTGTTTTGATCGCTACAGGATCGGAGTGGCCTAGGGGTACAGGGAGTGCCTCCACCTGTTGGGCCGGGTCAGGCAAGGCAGAATCGGAAGTTCCAGGTCAGTAGAGCCCTGAACGATCTTCAGGGTGGACCTGGCTTCCGAGGAGCCATCCAGATGGCAGTGCACGATGCACGAAATCCATCTGGGGACACATTTTGTCTCAACCGCGCGTCTTTTTTTTCGTGAGCTGTGCTATCTATATCAGCTGCGTTTGAAGCATTCGGATTGTCGAACAACCAAGCTTCTTTTACTTTCCCCTGCGACTATTTCAGCCGTCATATGGCGTTTATGTCTTGTTCGGGATTCCGAACAGCGCTTCGCAGGACGCCTATTCCCTTCTAGATACCCCACTTTCCCATGCTCAATCGGTATGGGGTATGCGTTTCCGGCATTAGATTTCCCTTCTTCCCATCGCAATAGTTGCGGCCTTTTTCGCCGACCGAGCCCTGCGCTCGTCTGCGCTGTCCTTACAACACGTCGCTAATCGGCGAATTCACTCCGGGCTTGTGTCCATCTGCTGTCCGGTTGCCGTTAGTCGACATGACCACTACAACAAAGGGTAAAGACATGAAGAAGGCAAAACTGAGCCTCGCCTGGCAGATCGTCATAGGTCTGGTACTGGGCGTTGCAATCGGCGCGCTCCTGAACCACTTCAGTGCAGAAAAGGCCTGGTGGATCAGCAACGTCCTTCAGCCTGCTGGTGATATCTTCATTCGCCTGATCAAGATGATCGTGGTCCCGATCGTGATCTCGTCGCTGATCGTGGGTATCGCTGGGGTTGGCGATGCCAAGAAGCTTGGCAGTATTGGCCTGAAGACCATTCTCTACTTCGAAGTCGTCACGACCATCGCTATTGTTGTGGGCCTGGTGCTTGCCAACCTGTTCCATCCGGGCGCGGGTATCGACATGAGCACCCTCGGTACTGTGGACATCTCCAAGTACCAGGCGACCGCCGCCGAGGTGCAGCATGAGCATGCCTTCATCGAGACCCTGCTCAATCTGATCCCGTCGAATATCTTCGCGGCGCTGATGCGCGGTGAAATGTTGCCGATCATCTTCTTCTCGGTCATGTTCGGCCTTGGCCTTTCGAGCCTGCAAGCCGAGCTGCGCGATCCTCTGGTACGCACCTTCCAGGCCGTATCGGAGACCATGTTCAAAGTCACCCACATGATCATGAAGTACGCGCCGATCGGTGTGTTCGCGCTGATCGCGGTGACCGTTGCCAACTTTGGCTTCAGCTCGTTGCTGCCACTGGCCAAGCTGGTGCTGCTGGTGTATTTCGCCATCGCCTTCTTCGCCTTCATGGTGTTAGGGCTGGTAGCGCGCCTGTTCGGTTTCTCGGTGATCAAGATCATGCGCATCATGAAAGATGAGCTGATCCTGGCCTACTCCACCTCAAGCTCGGAAACCGTCCTGCCACGGGTTATCGAAAAGATGGAGAAGTACGGCGCGCCCAAATCGATTTGCTCGTTCGTGGTACCCACCGGCTACTCGTTCAACCTCGACGGCTCCACCCTGTACCAGAGCATCGCGGCCATCTTCATCGCCCAGCTCTACGGTATCGACCTGTCGTGGAGCCAGCAGTTGCTGCTGGTGCTGACCTTGATGGTGACCTCCAAAGGCATCGCCGGGGTACCAGGCGTTTCGTTCGTGGTGCTGCTGGCCACCCTGGGTAGCGTGGGTATCCCACTGGAAGGCCTGGCGTTCATTGCCGGTGTCGACCGCATCATGGACATGGCGCGCACGGCGCTCAACGTGATCGGCAATGCCCTGGCGGCGCTGGTCATCTCCCGCTGGGAAGGCATGTACGACGCGGCCAAGGGCGAGCTGTACTACGCTTCGCTGATCGCCGAGAAGCCTGAAACTGCCATGGTGGGTGAAGCAGCCAAACGCTGAGGCCAAACCTGTTGGACCCAAAGCCCCGACCCGTCGGGGCTTTTTGTCGTCTGTGGCATCCATACTCACGGCGAGCCGCAGCCAGGGCAGTGTTCGATACGTTATGATTCGGGCATTTTCGGGGAGGTACGTGGATGCTCAACGGCTTATGGCTCGGCTTTTTCCTGGTAGCGGCCATATCTGCCATGGCTCAATGGCTGGTGGGTGGCAACGCCGGCATCTTCGCGGCCATGGTCGAAAGCATCTTCGCCATGGCGAAGCTGTCGGTCGAGGTCATGGTATTGCTGTTCGGCACCCTGACCCTATGGCTGGGCTTTCTGAAGATCGCCGAGCAGGCGGGTATCGTCGAGTGGCTGGCCAAGGTACTGGGCCCCTTGTTCGCACGGCTGATGCCCGAAGTGCCGCCTGGGCACCCTGCGCTAGGGCTGATCACCATGAACTTTGCGGCCAATGGCCTGGGCCTGGACAATGCTGCTACCCCTATCGGCCTGAAGGCCATGCGTGCCCTGCAGACGCTCAACCCCAGCAGCACCACGGCCAGCAACGCGCAGATCCTGTTCCTGGTGCTCAACGCGTCTTCCTTGACCCTGCTCCCTGTAACCGTGTTCATGTACCGCGCCCAGCAAGGCGCGCCCGACCCAACCATGGTGTTCCTGCCTATCCTGCTGGCCACCAGTGTGTCGACGCTGGTCGGGCTGCTGTCGGTCGCGGTGATGCAGCGTTTACGGCTATGGGACCCTGTGGTGCTGGCGTACCTGGTACCCGGCGCGTTGCTGCTGGGGGGCTTCATGGCCTTTCTCGGCACGCTGTCGGCAGCCGCGCTGGCCAGCTTGTCCTCGATCCTGGGCAACCTCACGCTGTTCGGGGTGATCATCGTCTTTTTGATCATCGGCGCGCTCAAGCGGGTCCAGGTCTACGAAGCATTCGTCGAAGGGGCGAAGGAAGGCTTCGACGTTGCCAAGAGCCTGCTGCCCTACCTGGTGGCGATGCTGGTGGCGGTCGGTGTACTGCGCGCATCCGGGGCGCTTGAGGTGGCGTTGGACGGTATCCGCCATGCGGTGAACTGGATGGGCCTGGATACGCGCTTTGTCGAAGGGCTGCCAACTGCCCTGGTCAAGCCGTTTTCCGGCAGTGCTGCACGGGCAATGCTGATCGAGACCATGCAGGCCCAGGGTGTTGACAGCTTCCCTGCCTTGGTCGCAGCGACCATTCAGGGCAGTACCGAAACCACGTTCTACGTCCTGGCCGTGTACTTCGGCGCCGTGGGCATTCAACGGGTGCGCCATGCCGTGGGGTGTGCACTGTTGGCCGAGTTTTCCGGTGTGGTGGCAGCGATCTGCGTTTGCTACTGGTTCTTCGGCTGACCGGCGTTTCTGGCGGTACACGATGCGCCGCTCATGAAGCGGCGGCATCCTCGACTACCTTGAAGCGCAGTACACCGATCACCTGGCCATCCTCAGTCAGTACCCTCACCTGCCAACGCCCTACCGGGTTGGGCGGGAAGTTCTGCTTGTGGGTCCAGGCTCGATAGCCTTCCTTGCGCCCACCGTGAATGTCTAGGGCGATACGGTCCACTTCCTGCCCGTCTTTCTGCCATACATGGTAGATCCGCTCATTCAGGCCGCGCGGTGCGTTGATGGCGGTGTAGGCGTACAGGCCGCTGCTGCGGATACGGCTGGCAGCGATTTTATCCAGTGAATCTCCCGGCTCACGGTTAATGACCTCGGTGCTCACGGCGACTTCGGTCATCCACAAGGTGGCCGGCGGCACCCAGGAGCGCAACAACCAACCCCCGCCACCGACGGCCAGCGTGATTACCACCAGGGCGACACCGCGTCGCCAGTTGCTGACCGGAAAACTGCTGACCAGGCTCGGGAAGGACAAGGCCATGGCGATGATCAGGGCCAGCTTGAAGCTTTGCGCGGTGGTGAGGTGAAGGATGATCGGCAGGGCGGTCAGCAAGGCGGCGAACAGGGTCAGGGTGTGAAGCGCCATGAACAGCCAGCGCCGCGGCGCGAGCCAGCGGTAGTACAACGGGTCGATGATCGAGACCAGTCCGGCGGCGCCCAGCAAGCCTGTAAAGATCGACTGGCCGCTGTTCCAGGTGGTGGTGATGAAGAAAAACGGCAGTACGAAGAACAGGGACTCCTGATGGATCATCTGCGTGGCATAGCGCAACAGCGGCTGGGGTATTTCACGCTTGAAGGTACGCGTGAACAGGCGGGTGAGCGTGCTTTCGAGCATCAGCCAGACCCAGCTGACCAGCAGCAGGACGGCGATCCAGCTGGCGAGGCCCGCCTGCCGGTCGACCAGGATGAAACTGCCTACACCTGATAGAAAACCACCCAAGGCAATGACGCCCGGATAGCGTTTGAGCAGTTCGATGATGCGCTGGGCGATCTTAGGTATTGGGGGCATGGGGCTGCAATGCTTGGGAGTGGCTAGGAGGCGGCCCTTGCATGCACGACGCGGGCATTGAAAGGATACCGCCGTTTCACATGTGCCGAGTAGCACCGCCTGGCTTGTCAGGGGCCTGTCGACGCCAGCGCAGAAGGCATGCGGCGAGCAGCACCCCTGCCAGCAGGAACGACAGGCCGTAGAGCTCGTCGTACCCGAGCAGCGGTTTTTCGATACGAATGTAGCCTTCATGGGCGAGCAATTGCTTGAGCGCCTGGTTGGCTTGCTCCAGGGTCACGCGCTGCAACTGACGCACAGGGCTGGCGAAGCGGCCGTCGGTGTAGTCGTTCAGTGCGCCCCAGTAGTAATCGGCAAGGGCACTGTTGCCCTGGGTTGCCCAACTTTCCTTGGCGATGCTCGCTTGCTTGATGCGGGCAAAGGTGTCCGGGTCCAGGCCCTGCTCGCGCAAGTGATCGAACAAGCGCCGCATGACCTCGATCGCCCTTCCTATATCATCGCGCTCAAGGTCGGCGTTGAGGCTGAGCAGGCCGGTATCACCGAAGCTCTCGCGCTGGACCGAGGGCCCATAGGACAGGCCATTGCGCAGGCGCAGCTGGTCATATACTGCCCAGTCCAGGTAACGGGAGAGCAGATCCAGGGTGGCCTGGTGGTCGTTGTCCAGCACCGGCTCGATGAACAGCCAGTGGAGTTTGGCCGTGTCGCCCAGCCAGCCGTGCATCAGGTCGCGCCGTTGCTTGGCTTCTTGGCTGATCGATTCCAGGTCGCGGCGGTCTTCCGGCTCGGTGGCCGGGAGTTCGCCGAAGGTTCTTTCCAGGTAGGCGGGCAACAGGCGGTCCAGCCCTCCCACCATGATCAGTGTCATGTTGTTGGCCGCGTACCAACGCTCGCGCAGGCCCTGGACCTGTTCGAGGGTCATGTCGTCGAGATTGGAACGCTCGGGGCATTTCAAGCCCAATTCCGTTGCCAATTGCTGCCCGGCGGGGTGACCGATGTCTTGCCGGTCCAGCCAGCGCTGTAGATGCCCGTAGTGGCCACCGTCCTCACGCTCAATGATGCGCTTGGCAGTCGCCAGGGCCTTGGCGTCGATCTGGGTGTCGCGAATGATCGACAGCAACAGGTCGAGTACCTTGCGCTGATTGCGTGCGGGCGCTTCGATCACGAACGTGGTGTCGGCATTGCCCGTGAACGCATTCCATTCGCCACCCAGTGCCTGCAGGCGCTCTTCGAGGCCTCCTTCACCCGTGTCGTCCACCCCACTGAACAGCAAGTGCTCCAACAGGTGCGGCAGTTCTTTCTGGTCACAGCCGAAGTCGTCCAGGCCCACGCCCACGACCAGGCGAATAGACACATGGTCGCGTTCGTAGCCGTCCTTGAGGATGACCTGCAGGCCGTTGGGCAGCAGGTAGCCCTCCACGCGAGCGCGGTCCAGGGCAAAGGAGCAGAGGCTAAACATCAGCAGGCAGATGAACATCAGGCAACGCATGGGCGAGCGGGGGTCCTCAGGTCGGCGACATCACGGCAGAGGGGCTTCGTCCGGCACGCTGTCGAGCATCAGCCCGCCCGTGTCCGAGCCGCCCAGTACCACATAGGCACTGCTGCAGAACAAAGAGTTCAACCGCTTCATGTCGGCGATGAGCTCCAGGTGGATGGAGCTGGTCTCGATGCTCTGTACCACTTTGCGCTGCAGGCGGCTGACATGGGCATGGGCCAGGCGCCGCTCCTGGGCGCGAAAACGACGCTTCTCGCGCAGCAGCAGACGCGCGCTTTCCGGGTCGGCGCTGAGGAATACCGAGAGGCCAAGGCGCAGATTGGCCAGCAATTGCTCTTGCAACCCGGTCAGTTCTTCCAGCCCCATTTGGGAAAAGGCGCGTCGTTGGCTGGTCTTCTGCTGCTGGACTTTGCGCAACATGCGTTCGATCAGGTCGCAGGCCAGCTTGAGGTTGATCGCCAGCTCGATGATCTCAGCCCAGCGACGGTTGTCGTGTTCGCTGAGATCCTCGCGGGTCATCTGCGCCAGGTATAACTTGATGGCGCTGTACAGGCCCTCGGCATCCTCCCCAAGTGCACGCACCTGCTGAGGCAGTGCAGCCTGGGTGCCGCGCAGTGCGCCAAGCATGGCTTCGAGCAAGTTGTCGACGATATCCCCCAGGCGCAACGTCTCCCGGGCAGCATTGGCCAGCGCCAGACTGGGCGTTTCCAAGGCCGAGGCGTCGAGATGGCGCGGGCGTATCTGCCCGTTGTCGCGCTCGCGCTCTGGCAACAGGCTGTTGCACAGCCGTCCCATGGGCTTGACCGTAGGTAGCATGATCAGGCAACGGGCAGTGTTGTAGAGCAAGTGGAAGCCGATGACCAGCTCCTGCGGGCTGAAACTCAGTGTGTCCATCCAGTCCACCAGCGGGTGGAGCACAGGGATGATCAACAGCAGGCCGATCAGCTTGTACAGCAGGCTGCCCAGCGCCACGCGGCGGCCAGCAGCGTTCTGCATGCTGGTGCTGATGAACGCCAGCAGGCCGCTACCAATATTGGCGCCGACCACCAGGCCTATGGCCACGGGCAGGCTGATCACCTCGGCCCCTGCCAGTGTGGCGGTGAGCAGGACGGCGGCCAGGCTCGAATACGACACCATGGCGAACAATGCACCGACCAGGGCATCGAGCAGAATGTCGCCGGTCAGGGAGGCGAAAAGCACCTTTACGCCCTGGGCATGGGTGATGGGGGCAGCTGCCTGGACGATCAGTTCCAGCGCCAGGATGATCAGGCCCAGGCCGATGCCGACGCGGCCAAGTTGGCCAGCACGGGTCTGCTTGCGTGAAAGGAAGAAGATCACCCCCAGGAAAATCAGCAGGGGCGAAAGCCAGGACAAGTCGAAGGTCAGTACACGGGCCATGAGCGCGGTGCCCACGTCAGCCCCTAACATGATGGCCAGCGCCGGGGTCATGGCCATGAGGCCCTGGCCCACGAATGAGGTGACCAGCATTGCGGTTGCGTTGCTGCTCTGCACCATTGCAGTGACGAGAATGCCCGCGATGAAGGCCAGCGGACGTTTGTCCATGTTCTGGCCGATGATGCGTCGCAGGTCCGAACCGAATACCCGCAAAATGCCGGTTCGCACGATGTGCGTGCCCCACACCAGCAAGGTGACTGCCGAAAGCAGGTTGAGTAGGGTCAGCATGACGAGAGCCCCCTGATTGCACCGGCCAAGCTGGCCAGTCGAAAAGACGTTGGCGCAGTGCTGTTTGCACAGGCTTGTTCAAGCTTTAGTTCTAATATGCCGCTGCCGCCAGCTTCGCATGGCTGTCATGATTTTGAAACATCCGGGGCCAGGGCTGGGGGGATGCGCAAAGGGCCCCGCAGGGCCCTTTCTCTCGAGACGTGCAGGATTATTGACCCGGCACATCCTTGCGCAGTTTCACGGCCTCGTGTTCCTTGCCGGCTTTGCGTGCCAACGACGTACGCATGCGGATATTGATGGCTTCGACCGCCAGGGAGAAGGCCATGGCGAAGTAAACGTAGCCTTTAGGGACATGCACATCGAATGCTTCGGCGATCAGCACGGTACCTACCACGATCAGGAACGACAGTGCGAGCATCTTCAACGAAGGGTGCTTGTCGATGAAGTCGGCAATGGTGCCGGCGCACGCCATCATGACCAGCACGGCGACGATGATTGCGGCGATCATCACCGGCACGTGCGACACCATCCCAACAGCGGTAATCACCGAGTCGAGCGAGAAAACAATGTCGATGATCGCGATCTGGATGATGGTGTAGAGGAACTTGCCGCCAGAGCCCTTGGGTTCATCGGCGTTTTCTTCTTCGCCTTCCAGGCCATGGTAGATCTCCTGCGAGCTTTTCCAGAGCAGGAACAGGCCGCCGAAGAACAGGATCAGGTCACGTCCGGATATGCCCTGCCCCAGGACCACGAACAGATCGTCGGTCAGGCGCATTACCCAGGTGATGGACAGCAGCAGCATGATGCGGGTCACCATGGCCAGGGCCAGGCCGAAGATCCGGGTGCGCGGCTGCATGTGCTTGGGCATGCGGCTGACCAGGATCGAGATCATGATGATGTTGTCGATGCCCAGAACGATTTCAAGCGCGGTCAGGGTGAAAAAGGCAACCCAGATTTCCGGGCTGGTCAGCCATTCCATGTGTTTTCCTTTGAGCGGTATAGGCAATGCGCCTGCATCGAGGCGCATTGCGGTGGAGAGAGGTCTGTTATCAGAGACTGCTGAACAGCGGGAAAATGCCCATGATCAGCGCGGCGAACATTATGCACAGGCACACCAGCACTGCCCACTTGAGCGTGAAGCGTTGGTGATCCCCGAATTCGATGCCGGCCAGGGCGACCAGCAGGTAAGTCGAGGGTACCAGCGGGCTCAGCAGGTGTACCGGCTGCCCGACGATGGATGCACGGGCCATTTCGACCGGGCTGATGCCATAGTGGCTTGCCGCTTCGGCCAGCACCGGCAGGACACCGTAGTAGAAGGCGTCGTTGGACATGAAGAAGGTAAACGGCATGCTCACGATCGCCGTGATCACCGCCAGGTACGGGCCCAGGGCTTCGGGAATGACGGCCAGCAGGCTTTTGGACATGGCATCGACCATGCCGGTGCCTGACAGGATGCCGGTGAAGATGCCTGCGGCGAAGATCAGACCGGTGACCGCCAGCACGCTGCCGGCGTGGGCTGCAATACGGTCTTTCTGTTGTTGCAGGCATGGGTAGTTGACGATTATGGCGATGCTGAAGGCGATCATGAACAGCACTGGCAACGGCAGCAGGCCGGCGATGAGGGCTGCCATCAATGCAGCGGTCAGTGCGCCATTGAAGTACAGCAGCTTAGGTCGGCGTGCCTCTGGATATTGCGAGACGCTGATGTCGCTGTGATCGACATCGTCGGTTGGCAGGTGCAGCTCGCCCAAGCGGGCACGTTCGCGTTTGCCGTACAGGTAGGCAATGGCCAGAATTGCCACTACGCCGAACAGCATCGCTGGGATCATGGGCACGAAGATATCGGAAGGGTCCACGTGCAAGGCGCTGGCCGCCCGCGCTGTGGGCCCGCCCCATGGCGTCATGTTCATGACCCCGCCGGCAAGAATGATGAGCCCCGCCATGATGCGCGGGCTCATGCCCAGGCGGCTGTACATGGGCAGCATGGCCGCACAGCAGATCATGTAGGTGGTGGCGCCGTCACCGTCCAGCGATACCACCAGGGCCAGCACGGCGGTACCTACCGACACTTTGAGCGGGTCGCCCTTGACCAGCTTGAGGATCTTTCGCACCGCAGGGTCGAAAAGGCCGGAGTCGATCATCAGGGCAAAGTAGAGAATGGCGAACATCAGCATGACGCCGGTGGGCGCCAGCTTGCTGATGCCCTCGAGCATCATGGGGCCGATCTTGCTGGCGAAACCGCCGAAGATGGCGAACAGAATGGGCACAAGGATCAGCGCGATCAAGGCCGACAGGCGCTTGGTCATGATCAGGTACATGAACGTGACGACCATGGCGAAGCCGAGGAAGGTCAGCATGGCAATACTCCAGGCGAGGCGCGACGAAAAAGAAGACGGTTCGGGCGGGTCAGCGTGCAGGACGCTGCGCGTGGAGTGGGTCGAACAAGACTGAGAGAAGTCGGGCACGGAAAGGCATCGGTATCACCATTGTTGTTGTTGGATGCGCCGGGCGGGGCACGTACCTCGCCCTGGCTGACCGGTCTGTGCCGGCAATGGGGCTATCCTATGCGCGCAAGCTTTCAGCCAGCTTTCGCTCGAACAAGGGTGACAAAAGGTAGGGAAGGCGCGTGAGTGGGCTGTGGTGGCCGCTACAGCTGCAGCCCACCCGCTGCCTTGTGCAATGCGCGAAGATGCTCTCCAATGTGCTTCACGTTGGCTTCGACTGCCGCTATCTGGCTCGCACGGGAAGGCTCCAGTAGCGCCCTCACCTCCTTGTCCAGGTTGGTACTCAAGCGCAGCAGCTGCGCCTGGCGTTCGCTGCTGACCTTTTCCAGGTGAACCCGCTCTGCTTGCTGCGGCAGCCCGTAGCCGGTGGTATCGAGCAGTTCAGCCGGGCGGCTCAGGAAACCGCTGTTGGCGAGCATCTGCTTGAGGGTGGCATCGGCCTTGTCGACGCTGCCATCCTTGAGCGCTGCGGCATTGAGGTAGCGTTGCTTGACCTCGTCCTGGGCCAATAGCAGTTGCCGTCGCAGGCCCGCCTGTTCCAGAAGCAGCAAGGCTGCACTGGTGCGCAGGTCAGCCTGGTCGAACCAGGGCTTGCGTTGTTCGGCGTCCAGGGCCAACCAATCCTCCATCTTGGTCTGCTTCACCGGCAGCTGCTTCTTCAGGACGTCGAACATGGCCTGATAACGGTCGCGGTACGAGTCGAAGCGGTAGCCCAGGCGCAGTGCCTCTCGCGGATCGTCCAGCACGCTGGTGTCAGCCAGCCCACGCCCGTCGAGCACGGCCAGCAGGCCATTGGGCATGATGCTGTCGAGGTCGTTGAGTTTTGGGTTGGCGGTACCGCTGCGCAGCAGCTTCAGCGATTCCACCGCGCAGTTATTGGACAGGAACCAGTAGTTGCCGTCGTAGCTCCAGTGCATCTCGGCGGCCTGGCGGACCAGGTTCTCGATCTCCTCTCGATTGAGCTTGAGCGGCACCGAGGCCAGGCTGCGCAGTTCGGTCTTGGTGTATTCATCGATCACCTGCCCCAGCGGCAGCACGAACAACCGCGAGGGGTAGACGCCGACCAGCCCATCCCAACTGGACAACTGGACGTCGTTGACGAAAGCGCGGTACGAGAGCACCAGGCTTTGATCGAGATCCAGGCGGCAGTCCGGGCCTCGCGGCCGGCCGGGTTTGCAGATGACCAGGCGCAGCATGCTGTGCCCCCAGCGGCTGACCAGGTTCTGGTTGGCCTCGGCCAGCAGGTAATCCACCTCGTACACCCGCTCGGGGTCGACTTCACCCAGGGGTTGGCGCGCGAAGTCGCTACCGGCATTGATGAACGGCAGGCCCTTGGCGCAGGCGTCCTGGGGTGGGCTCCAGCCAAAATGTTGTGTCAGGTACCGATTGAGCGCGGGGCGGCGACAGCCATAGCTAGAGTCGAGAAGGAAGTACTCCATATTGACCGCGACGTATTCCTTCGGGCTGCTCAGCTCGTAGCGGTCGGGGCTGCGCACGAACTGGCCATTATGCTGTTCGCGTTCGCCGCGCCGGCCTACGTACTGGGGCCAGCCGGCGAGGTCCAACAGACGTGGGTCATCGCTGAGCGTGAACCGTCGCCCCGCTTGGCCGCGACACTCTCCGGGCAGGCCGATGTTCCCGACAGTGCCTTGCAGGCGGTTGCATCGAGTGAGCACGGCATGCTGTTGCCCCGGCCATAACCGGGCGCGGTCGTAGATATGAGTGAGCTCGTGCACCACGGTCGCCAACAGTTCGTTGCGCACAGTGCCATGGGGCCGATGCGTCAGCTCAGTTGTCGCGGTACCGTCGGCAAGGCTGGGCAGCAAGCGCCGATTGAGCATCAAGCTGGATACCAGTGATGCCTGGCCGTAGGCGTCAGGCGGCATCTGGTCGCTCCAACTGACGCTGACGGTGCGATCAAGCCGCTGTTTGAACGAGGGTGGCAGGCTGGCCATCGCTTGGTCGAGCAGCGCCTGGCTGGCGCTGACCTGCTGCGGGGTCAGGTCGGCGGTTTGCAGGTCAAGGTGCAAGTCTGCGAGCGCGGGCGTGCCAAGCAGTGTCAGAAGGCAGCCGAACCACCCGGCACGCAGTGACTTCACAGCGCGAGAATAGCTTCGGCCAATACCTGGTCACTGGCATCGCGTGCCTGTGGTACACGCTCGCGCAACGTCGTGAACGCCGCTTCCAGTTGCGCGCCACGGATATCGCCGTTACTGGCTACGAAGCTGGCTGCATCGTCGTGAGCTTCACGTACCACTTTGGAATCGCGAATGGATGTCGTGGTATCTGACGTGAAGTCGATCGAACGGCCAAAGGCGCGCACGATGATGTTGCTGGTGGCCACCAAGGTCTGGGCCTGGGCCAGGTCGGCCAGCAGAAACATGCCGAGAGTAGCGGCAATCAGCGGTTTACGCATGGAGCATCTCCGAAAATACTGGGAGGAAAAGGATACTCATTCGACGAGGATTGCTCGCGCCAGTTCCAGGTCGCTGGCAGAGCGCGCGGGTTTATGCACGCGAATGGCTTCAAGGGCTGCCTCAAGCCGTGCGCCGCGCACACGACCGTCGGTGGCAACGAACACTGCCGCATCGTCGCGCGCTGCGCTTATGAGCTTGCGATCAAAAGGTGCAGTGGTGACCTGGGTCGTGACGTAACCCGAGATCACCAGGCCTTGGGTAGTGGTGTCCAGCGCGTGAGCCGTGGCTATGCCTGCGATCCAGAGCAGGGGTAATAGCAGAAAACGCATGAGCGATCAGCTGGGGGCGGCCTGCTGACTCAGAGAGCCAGGATGGCTTGAGCCAGCTGCTCGTCGCTGGCGTGCAAGGCAGGTGCCTGGGCACGGATGTGAACCAGCGCGCTTTCGAGTTTGGCGCCTCGGATGCTGCCCTGGCTGGCGACGAAGCTGGCGGCGTCGTCGCGGGCTGCTTGCACGATTTTGTTGTCGCGCAAAGATGAAGACGCATCGGAGGTGGCGTTGGTAGAGGCAGCGACGCCTCGTACCACGGTGTCGGTGGTGACGACGAAACTGCTGGCACTGGCTGTACCAGCCAGGCCAAGCATCAGCGCAGCGCCAATGAGGTAATTACGGGTCATGAACGTTAGCTCCTGGTGTAAGGAAATCCAGCTGGGAACGTGGGCAACGGCCCTTGCCTAGGGTATGACAGTCGGTTCTACCAGACAGTTAAGCGAAGCGTATCACGCTGTGCTGTATCAAGATGTTAATGATAGAGCGCCGCTCAACTGTTATGCCTGATAAATAAATTGAAGGAACTGTACCGTTCGTGCGAATTTTCTTTAAAGCAGAAGCAAAAAACCCGTCGCAGGGCCCTGCGACGGGTTTTTGAGATTAACGCTGCCAGTCAGGCTGGCCCAGGCGATTAGCGCCAGAAAGGCTTGCTCAACTCTTCGTAGCGCTG
Organism: Pseudomonas sp. xss_4; assembly: GCF_043104125.1. Classification (NCBI taxonomy): domain Bacteria; kingdom Pseudomonadati; phylum Pseudomonadota; class Gammaproteobacteria; order Pseudomonadales; family Pseudomonadaceae; genus Pseudomonas; species Pseudomonas sp. xss_4. The sequence goes on along the minus strand of NZ_JBICKJ010000028.1, from coordinate 9,453 downwards.
CGATTCGCTGATACCGGCGTCTGCCAGTAGGCGTGCATCCAGGCGAGCCAGTTGACGACGGCTGGCCATACGACGCTGCCAAAGCAGCAGAGTGGAAGCTACGCGCAGGGGGAACGAAGCGTTGGATTGCTTGGCGGTGCTTTCAAAAACCAGACCGGAACTGAGGGTACGTTCCATGATGATCATCCTTCCGCTTATGGCGGCATTAGATAGTGATTTAACTGATGCCAATGATCCTCCCCTCTTGTCCATAACAGTAGATACAGTTGCAGGTAAAGACGGCAAGCCAGTTAACTGTGTAACGCTACTGTTGCACTCGAAAGTGACTTAACTGTACTGGTGCGCACAAATATGGTGCAAGTTTATACAATTTGCTTGGCTCGTTGACAGGCTTGAGTGTAAAAACCAGTACAGTAGTACAGTTCTATAGAGTCTTGCTGGTATCTGTTTCGTTGAGCACGCAAAAAAGGGTCGCTAAGCGACCCTTTGAGGTTTGTGCGTACTTCAGAGCGTGTTACAGGGCAAGCATGCGACCTGTTTCTTCGAGGTTTTCATGCCATGCCAGCGCTTCACGCAAGATGTGCGGCGTGTGCCCGCCCCGCAGGCAAGCGCGCTCGAAGTAGTCGTTCAAGGCCGCGCGATAGTCAGGGTGCACGCAGTTGTCGATGATCGCCCTGGCACGTTCCCGAGGAGCCAGGCCGCGCAAGTCGGCCAGACCTTGCTCGGTGACCAGAATGTCCACGTCATGCTCGGTATGGTCCACATGGCTGACCATAGGGACCACACTCGAGATGGCGCCGCCCTTGGCAATCGACTTGGTCACGAATACGGCCAGGTGTGCATTACGGGCGAAGTCGCCGGAACCCCCAATGCCGTTCATCATTCGGGTGCCGCAGACATGCGTGGAGTTGACGTTGCCATAGAGGTCGAATTCCAGGGCAGTGTTGATACCAATGATGCCAAGGCGCCGAACCACTTCGGGGTGGTTGGAGATTTCCTGCGGGCGCAGCACCAGCTTGTCCTTGTACTTTTCCAGGTTGCCGAACACGTCGGCGTTGCGACGACTGGACAGGGTGATGGAGCTGCCGGAGGCGAAGCGCAGCTTGCCCGCATCGATCAAGTCGAAGGTGGAGTCCTGCAGCACCTCGGAGTACATGGTCAGGTCTTCGAACGGCGAGTCGATGAGCCCGCACATCACGGCGTTGGCAATGCTGCCGATCCCCGCCTGCAAGGGGCCCAACCGGTTGGTCATGCGCCCTGCTTCCACCTCTTTCTTCAGGAAGCTGATCAGGTGGTCGGCAATGCCTTGGGTTTCGTCATCGGGTGGCAGCACCGTCGAGGGCGAATCGGGCTGGTCACTGATGACGATGCCCACGATCTTGGCAGGGTCGATGGCAATGGCGGTACTGCCGATGCGGTCGTCTACCTTAACCAATGGGATGGGCGTACGAGTAGGACGATATGTAGGTATATAGATGTCGTGCAGCCCTTCCAGATTCGGGTTGTGCGACAAATTGATCTCGACGATCACTTTCTTGGCAAAGATCGCAAAGCTTGCCGAGTTGCCAACCGAGGTGGTCGGCACAATATGCCCCTGCTCGGTGATGGCCACCGCTTCGATCACGGCAATGTCGGGCAGCTTCAGTTGCTGGTTGCGCAGTTGCTCGACGGTCTCCGACAGGTGCTGGTCGATGAACATGACCTTGCCATCGTTGATGGCCTTGCGCAGCGTACTGTCCACCTGGAATGGCATGCGGCGGGCCAGTACACCGGCTTCGGTCAGCTGTTTGTCCAGGTCGTTGCCAAGGCTCGCGCCGGTCATCAGGCTGATTTGCAGTGGCGACTGCTTGGCGCGTTCGGCCAGCGCGTGGGGGACGGCCTTGGCTTCACCGGCGCGGGTGAAGCCGCTCATGCCGACGGTCATGCCGTCCTCGATCAGGCCAGCGGCGTCGGCCGCACTCATTACCTTGCTATGCAGGGAGGACAAGCGGATGCGATCACGGTACATGGATTGTTATCTCGGGCTACTAAGCTACTGCAGCGCAGTCTAGTGATTTAGACCGGTGCCGTCCCGCGACCATGGTCGTATTACCCTCGCCGCTACATGGCCGTTGATCCGGATCAATAAATGAAAAAGCCCTGGCCGTTACCGACCAAGGCTTCTCGTTCATAGGGTCAGAACCGAACCTGCCTCACTCCACGGCCTTGACCATGTCTTCGATGACCTTCTTGGCATCGCCGAATACCATCATGGTCTTGTCGAGGTAGAACAGCTCGTTGTCCAGGCCTGCGTAGCCGCTGGCCATGGAGCGCTTGTTGACGATGATGGTCTTGGCTTTGAAGGCTTCGAGAATCGGCATGCCGGCAATGGGTGACTTGGGGTCATTCTTGGCGGCCGGGTTGACCACGTCGTTTGCGCCCAATACCAGGACTACGTCGGCCTGGCCGAACTCGGCATTGATGTCTTCCATCTCGAACACTTGATCGTAGGGTACTTCGGCTTCTGCCAACAGCACGTTCATGTGCCCGGGCATGCGTCCTGCCACCGGGTGAATGGCGTATTTGACGGTGACGCCGTTGTGCGTGAGCTTCTCGGTCAGTTCCTTGAGTGCGTGCTGGGCGCGGGCTACGGCCAGGCCATAGCCGGGAACGATGATCACGCTGTCGGCGTTGCTGAGCAGGAAGGTCGCATCGTCGGCCGAACCGGATTTCACCGGGCGCTGCTCCGTGGACCCTTGGGCAGCGCCAGCTTCGGCATCACCACCAAAGCCGCCCAGGATGACATTGAAGAACGAGCGGTTCATGGCCTTGCACATGATGTAGGACAGAATCGCCCCGGACGAGCCTACCAGCGAACCGGCGATGATCAACATGGAGTTGTTCAGCGAGAAGCCGATCCCTGCCGCCGCCCAGCCCGAGTAGCTGTTGAGCATCGACACCACTACCGGCATGTCCGCCCCGCCGATCGGGATGATGATCAGCACGCCCATGATGAACGCCAGAACCAGCATGAGGGTGAAGGCGCTGTAGTGGCCGGTGAAGGTGAACAGCAGCCCCAGCGCAATGGTAGTCAGGCCGAGAATGAGGTTGAGCTTGTGCTGACCGGCAAACTGTACCGGCGCACCCTGGAACAGGCGGAACTTGTATTTGCCCGACAACTTGCCAAAGGCGATCACCGAGCCCGAGAAAGTAATGGCACCAATGGCTGCCCCCAGGAACAGCTCCAGGCGGTTGCCCGTAGGGATCGGATCGCTGATGGCGGCGACGATGCCCATCGACTGGGGCTCGAGCACCGCGGCAATGGCGATGAATACCGCAGCAAGGCCGATCATGCTGTGCATGAAGGCGACCAGCTCAGGCATCTTGGTCATCTCGACCCGTTTGGCCATCACTGAGCCCGCAGTGCCGCCCACCAACAACCCGACGATCACATAGCCGATACCGGCCGTGGCCAGCTCAGCGCCGAGCTTATAGATGAGGCCGACCGTGGTGAGGATCGCGATACCCATGCCGATCATGCCGAACAGGTTGCCGCGCCGGGATGTAGTGGGATGGGACAGGCCCTTGAGCGCCTGGATGAAACACACCGAAGCGACCAGATACAGAAGCGTTACCAGATTCATGCTCATGCTGACTTCTGCCCCTCGTTCTTGACCTTTTTCTTGAACATTTCAAGCATGCGGCGGGTGACCAGGAACCCGCCAAACACGTTGACTGCAGCCAGGGCCACGGCGAGCGTGCCCATCACCTTTCCGGCAGGTGTGACCGTCAGCGCAGCGGCGAGCATGGCACCAACGATAACGATGGCCGATATTGCGTTGGTGACTGCCATCAGCGGGGTGTGCAAGGCCGGTGTGACGTTCCAGACCACGTGATAACCCACATAAATGGCCAGCACGAAAATGATGAGGTTATAAATGCCATGGGAAATCAGCATGTCTTCCATTTGTCGTGCTCCTCAGCCGTTCTTGCGGACGATTTGACCGTCGCGGCACATCAGGCAGGCCGCGACAATGTCGTCTTCGAGGTTGATGGTCAGGGCGCCGTCCTTGTCGAACAGCAGTTTCATGAAGTCCAGCAGGTTGCGTGCGTAAAGGGCCGAAGCGTCCGCTGCGACCAGGGCTGGCAGGTTCGTTGGGCCCACGATGGTGACACCATGGGCATGTACGACCTCGTCGGCCACGGTCAATGGACAGTTGCCGCCTTGGGCCGCTGCCAGGTCGATGACCACCGAACCTGGTTTCATCTGGGCAACCGTGTCGGCGCTCAACAGGGTAGGCGCCTTGCGGCCCGGGATCAGTGCGGTGGTAATGACGATGTCTGCTTGCCGAGCGCGCTCGTGTACGGCCTGAGCCTGGCGCTGCATCCAGCTTGCCGGCATGGGCCTGGCGTAGCCGCCGACGCCTTGGGCGCAGTCGCGCTCCTCATCGGTCTCGTACGGTACATCGATGAACTTGGCGCCGAGCGATTCGATCTGCTCCTTCACCGCAGGGCGCACGTCCGATGCCTCGATGACGGCGCCAAGACGCTTGGCCGTCGCAATCGCTTGCAGCCCCGCCACCCCTGCCCCCAGGATCAAGACGCGCGCAGCCTTCACCGTGCCGGCGGCTGTCATCAGCATCGGCATGAAGCGCGGATAGTGATGCGCGGCCAGCAATACAGCCTTGTAGCCGGCGATGTTGGCTTGGGACGAAAGCACGTCAAGGCTTTGTGCCCGGGAAGTTCGGGGCGCGGCCTCTAGCGCAAAAGCCGTGAGGCCGCGCGCGGCCATTTTGGCGATAACGTCGTTGTTGAACGGGTTGAGCATGCCGACCAGAAGGCTGCCGCTGCTCATCAGCGCCAGTTCATCATCGGTTGGCGCGACTACCTTGAGCACCAACTGCGCGCCATAGGCTTCAGCCGCCGAGCCTAGGCGGGCACCGACAGCTTCATAGGCGCTGTCCGGAATGCTGGCATTGACCCCAGCGCCTTGCTGGACCGTAACCTGATGACCCTGACCTATCAGTTTCTTGATGGTTTCAGGCGTCGCGGCGACCCTTGTCTCGCCGGCCTGCGTCTCGAGCGGAACACCAATGTGCACGACTATTTCTCCTGCGATGACCTTTTTTATATTTTTGAGGCCAGCGCACTTCGTAGGGTGCGCCGGAGCGGCTAAGGGCCTTACCGCCCAATCCTGGGCGGGCACAGCATTTTGCAGACGAACCGAACGGGCTTCAATAGAATTTGGAGCGAAACCAAACAATAACTACAAGTCACCATGTGACCAGATGTCGCAGCTAATCTGTCACAAGCGCTCAAGCATCTTTATTCGCCAGGTTATGGCGATTTTCAGCGGAAAATCTGAATTTTTCGCGTGTAGGCAGGCGAATGTCGCAAACAGAGTCCTGATTAAAGAACGCGGGAGCACTTTATCACCGTCAGAAGCATTGCAATATGGTTATTTAAATGCGACAGATAATTATATCTGTAGGTGTAAATTATAATTGACTACGGGGTCAGCTTTCTTTGGTGTCCGCGAAGTTCGCCGCCTGCGCCACTAGCCATTCACGAAATGCATCCAGCGTGGTCGATTCGACCTTGCGCTCCGGAATCATCAGATAGTAGGCCCTGTCGCTACGTAGAACATGCCTGTTAGCGACCACCAACCTACCCTCGCCGAGCTCGCGTTGAATCAGAAAGGGTGGAATGAGCGCGACCCCCATTGCGTGCATGGCCGCTTGTGCGAGCATTGAAAAAAGCTCAAGGCGGGGGCCGGTCATGTCGGTTGCTACAGAAATGCCGACGCTACTGAACCACTGGCGCCACGCATAGGGCCGGGTGCTTTGCTGCAGCAGGGGGAGTTGTGCAATGTCGTGAGCCTGGAGGGTTTGCCTGCCACCGAGCAATGCGGGGCTGCAGACAGGGACAGGATTTTCACCCATCAGCCTGTGCGACCGAGTGCCTGACCAATCACCGTCACCAAAGTAGATGGCGGCATCGAAGCTGGTATCGGCAAATAGGAAAGGCCTTGTGCGATTGGTCAGGTTGACCGTGACATCGGGTTGGCGCTGCTGGAAATCCATCAAGCGCGGCAGCAACCATTGAGTGCCGAACGTGGGCACCACTGCAAGCTCGATCACGCTGGCGCCCTGCTGACGCATCACCGACAGCGTATCGCGCTCTACCGCATCGAGTTGCGCCGCCACTTGCCGGCTGTAGGACAGCCCTGCCTCGGTTAGCTTCACGCCCCGGTGTGAGCGGCGGAACAACTCGACGTTCAAAAAGCCCTCAAGGCTGCCGATCTGCCTGCACACAGCGCCTTGGGTCAGCGACAGTTCCTGGGCAGCCTTGGTGAAGCTTTCGTGGCGTGCGGCAGCCTCGAAGCAAACCAGGGCTGTAGTGCTGGGTATCTTCCGACGCATGCCTATCTCTCACTCGTGAATGATTGATTTTTGAGCTTTTACTTATTTATGAGTGAGAAAATAGCACTCCTGGGTGCACAAACGTCGTTTGTCCTCGCCGCAAGCCCGGCCTAGGATCACTGCATATGTCATCCACCGTCTGGGAGAAATGTACTCATGGCCGCCAAAGCAAGCTTCAGCTGGATCGACCCCCTCTTGCTGGATCAACAGCTCACTGAAGAGGAGCGCATGGTTCGAGACAGTGCCTATCAGTTCGCCCAGGACAAGCTGGCTCCGCGTGTGCTTGAAGCGTTCCGTCATGAGAAGACAGATACAGCGATCTTTCGTGAGATGGGTGAAGTGGGGCTGCTGGGCGCCACGATTCCGGAGCAGTACGGTGGGAGCGGTCTGAACTACGTGTGTTACGGGCTCATTGCTCGCGAGGTAGAGCGCATCGACTCGGGGTATCGCTCGATGATGAGCGTGCAGTCGTCGCTGGTGATGGTGCCGATCAATGAATTTGGCTCCGAAGCACAGAAGCAGAAGTACTTGCCCAAGCTGGCCAGTGGCGAGTGGATTGGTTGCTTTGGCCTTACTGAGCCCAACCATGGGTCGGACCCGGGGTCGATGGTCACGCGTGCCCGGAAAGTCGAGGGCGGCTATCGCTTGACCGGTAGCAAGATGTGGATCACCAACAGTCCTATCGCTGATGTGTTCGTGGTATGGGGCAAGGATGATGCAGGTGACATCCGCGGTTTCGTTTTGGAAAAGGGCTGGGAGGGCCTGAGTGCACCGGCCATTCATGGCAAGGTCGGGCTGCGCGCCTCCGTGACGGGTGAGATTGTGATGGACAACGTGTTTGTGCCCGAGGAGAACATGTTCCCTGAGGTGCGCGGGCTCAAGGGGCCTTTTACTTGCCTGAACTCTGCGCGCTACGGGATTTCCTGGGGAGCGCTAGGCGCTGCCGAGGCCTGCTGGCACACAGCGCGGCAGTACACCCTGGACCGGCAGCAGTTTGGCCGGCCGCTGGCGGCCAACCAGCTGATTCAGAAGAAGCTGGCCGACATGCAGACCGAGATCACCTTGGCGCTGCAAGGCTGCTTGCGCTTGGGGCGCATGAAGGATGAGGGCACGGCTGCTGTCGAGATCACGTCGATCATGAAGCGCAACTCATGTGGCAAGGCGCTGGACATCGCCCGCATGGCGCGTGACATGTTGGGCGGTAACGGCATCTCGGACGAATTCGGCGTGGCGCGTCATCTGGTGAACCTTGAGGTAGTGAATACCTACGAAGGCACCCATGACGTGCATGCTCTGATACTGGGGCGTGCGCAGACGGGTATCCAGGCTTTCTATTGATAAGGAGGCGGTCATGGGAGCGCTTTCGCATCTACGCGTGCTGGATCTGTCACGGGTACTGGCGGGGCCATGGGCTGGTCAGATCCTTGCGGACCTGGGTGCCGATGTAATCAAGGTCGAGCGCCCAGGTAAGGGGGATGACACGCGGGCGTGGGGGCCGCCTTATCTCAAGGACAGCGAGGGCGGCAGCACCGGCGAGGCGGCCTATTATCTGGCGGCCAACCGCAACAAGCGTTCGATCACGATCGACTTTACCCAGGCCGATGGCCAGCGACTGATTCGCGAGTTGGCTGCCAAGAGCGATATCGTCATTGAAAACTTCAAGGTAGGTGGCTTGGCGGGCTATGGGTTGGATTATCCCAGCCTGAAGGCTGTCAATCCGAAGCTCATCTACTGTTCGATCACCGGGTTCGGGCAGACAGGTCCCTACGCGCAGCGTGCGGGCTATGACTTCATGATTCAGGGGCTTGGGGGGCTCATGAGCCTGACAGGGCTGCCGGAGGGTGAGGTGGGTGCGGGGCCTGTGAAGGTTGGGGTGGCGCTGACGGACATTCTTACCGGGCTGTATTCGACGGTGGCGATTCTGGCGGCACTGTCTCATCGGGAGCAGCGTGGTGAAGGTCAGCACATCGACATGGCCCTGCTGGATGTCCAGGTGGCGTGCCTGGCCAATCAGGCGATGAATTACCTGACAACGGGCGCGCCGCCGCGGCGACTGGGCAATGCGCATCCGAATATCGTGCCTTATCAGGACTTTCCCACGGCCGATGGCGATTTCATTCTCACCGTGGGCAACGATGGCCAGTTTCGCAAGTTTGCAGAGGTGGCTGGAAATGCTCAGTGGGCGGATGATCCGCGGTTCGCTACTAATAAGGCGCGTGTGGCCAATAGAGGCGAACTAGTGCCTTTGATCCGCCAGGTGACGGTATTCAGAACGACGGCGCAGTGGGTGAGTGATCTGGAAGCAGTAGGTGTGCCGTGCGGGCCCGTCAACGACCTGGCGCAGGTGTTTAGTGATCCCCAGGTAATGGCGCGAGAACTGGCGGTGACCATGGCGCACCCGCTGGCGGGGACAGTGCCCCAGGTCGCTTCGCCGATTCGCTTGTCGCAGACGCCTGTTGAGTACAGGCATGCGCCACCGCTTCTGGGTGAGCATACGGAGAGCGTATTGAAGACGCTGCTAAATGTGCCGGATTCCGAAGTGGAGCGACTGCGGGTGGCCGGGGTGATCTAGCGGGTCATTGCATCTATAGATAAGCGGGGGGCGGCAGCCCCCCGCTTTGCTTTTGATTTATATGAAATTAAAGGTTGACGCGGTTTCGAATCCCCTTATAATGCGCCCCACTTCCAGCGACATCGGAACGCGAAACTCCTTGAGATTCAATGAGTTAGCTAGTTCGGGTGGTGCTGTAAGGGTTGCGATCGAACAGATCGGCAGCGGTTGAGAAGAAGGTTGACAGCGTGTTGAAACGCTGTAGAATTCGCCTCCCGCTACGAGAGATCGAAGCGAGTCAAGTGTTTGAAGTTGAACGAGTTTCTCGAAATAAACTTCAAAATAAACGCTTGACAGGCAATGAGGAAAGCGTAGAATGCGCGCCTCGGTTGAGACGAAGCACTCTCGGCCAAACGCTCTTTAACAAATCGAATCAAGCAATTCGTGTGGGTGCTTGTGAGTACGGACTGATAGTCAGAAAGATTATCAGCATCACAAGTG